>JAOUHR010000311.1 GCA_029884515.1 Gemmatimonadota bacterium | reverse complement strand
TGCGCCGCTCCCCGACTACGCGAGGGTCTCGTTCGAGCTTTCCGGCGGCCGCCGCGTCTCGCTCACCGACTCGCGCGCGCTCTGCACGGTCATCTGGCTCGCCCCCGGGCGTGCGGCGGAGCTCAAACTCGGGCCCGAGCCGGAGGACGCACGGCTCACGGCGGACGACCTGCGCGCGCGGCTACGCGGCCGGCGTGGCGCGGTCAAGCCGGCGCTGCTCGACCAAGCGCTCCTCGCCGGCGTGGGCAACATCTACGCCGCCGAGGCGTGTTGGCACGCACGCATCCATCCGGCGGCGCCCGCCGGTTCGCTCTCGATCGAGCGCGTCGGTCGCCTCCTCGCCGGCCTCCGCACCACGCTCGCCGGTGGGCACGTGAACGCCGGTCGCTACCATCGTGGCGAACGGCAGGTGCCCTTCGAGGTCTACGATCGCGAGGGCGAACCCTGCGCGCGCTGCGGCACGGCCATCCGGCGCATCACGCAGGCCGGCCGCGGCACCTGGTACTGCCCGCGCTGCCAGCGCGCCTGACCACGGCGCGGTGCCCGCGTCAGTCCGTCCCCGCCTCCACCAGCGCGCCCTTGAGGTAGCCCGTCTCCGGGATCGTCAGCACCTCGGGATGATCCGTCGGCTGCCCCGTGACTGCGCGCAGGATCATCCGGCGCCCGCTCTCGCCGGCGGCGAGGCCCAGCATCCCGAGGAAGTCGTCCTTCCCCACGTGGTACGAGCAACTCGCGGTGTACAGGAATCCGCCCGGCGCCAGAAGGCGCATCGCCCGGCGGTTGATCTCGCGGTACCCGCGCAGCGCGCCGCTGATCGACGCCCGGTTCTTGGCGAATGCCGGCGGGTCGAGCACGATCGTCTCGTAGCGCGCGCCGGCGCGCTCCTCGTCGCGCAGGAAGTCGAAGGCGTCCGCCTCGACGCACTCGATGTTCGTGCGCCCGTTGAGCGCGGCATTCTCGGCGGCCCGCGCGAGCGCCGCCGCCGAACTGTCCACGGCCCGCACATGGTCCGCGCGTGTGGCGAGGTGCAGCGCGAAGGAACCGTGATAGCTGAAGAGGTCGAGCGCCCGCCCTCGCGACACCGTGCCCGCGAGCAGGCGGGCCTCCCGCTGGTCGAGGAAGGCGCCCGTCTTCTGCCCCGTGTGCGGGGCGGCGAGGTACCGCACGCCGTGCTCCCGTACCTCGACGGTCTCCGGCACCGCGCCGGAGAGGAGTTCCACGGCGCGCGGCAGCCCCTCACGGGCGCGCACGCTCACGTCGTTGCGGGCCAGGATCCCCTCGGCCCCGGTGAGCTCACCGAGCGCCGTGATGACCGGGGCGCGGAAGGCCTCGAGGCCCGCTGAGAGGAGCTGCACCACGAGCCAGCGATCGTAGCGGTCCACCACGAGCGATGGCAGTCCGTCCCCCTCTCCATGCACGAGGCGGCAGGCGTTGGTGCCGGCGTCGAGCAGTTCCGCGCGGCGCGCGAGCGCGGCGGCGAGGCGCTCCCGCCACCACGCCTGGTCGAGCGCAGCGTCCATCTGCCGCGAGACGAAGCGCAGCGAGATCTCCGAGGTCGGGCTCCAGAGCGCGACGCCGAGCGGCCGCCCCGAGGGATCGGTGACCGGCGCGCCGCCGGCGGGCCCGGCCGGCGGGCGCACCACGTCCGACTTGAAGATCCAGGGATGTCCACCCAGCCACCGGCGCGCCCCGCGCGCCGAGATCACCGCTGCGTCGCTCATCGCACCGAATCTAGTCCGGCCGTGGCGACGCGTGGCGAGTGGACACCCGCGCGCATGTCCCGCATCTTCGCACCATGATGTCTCGCGCCCGTCCCCGTGGTGTGCGCGCCGTGCGCGGCGCGACGACGGTGCGTGCCGACGATCCGGGGGAGATCCGCGCCGCGGTCTCCGAGCTGCTCGAGCACCTCCTCGACGAGAACGACATCGTCCCCGCGGACCTCATCTCGGCGGTCTTCACGGCCACGCCGGACCTGGTGAGCGAGTTCCCGGCCCATGCGGCGCGGATGATCGGGTGGACCGACATCCCGCTGCTCTGCGCGCAGGAACTGCCCGTGACCGGCGCCCTCCCGCGCTGCATCCGCGTGCTCGTGCACGCGGAGACGCGCCGCACGCGCGCCGAGATCCGACACGTCTACCTGCGCGACGCCATCCTCCTCCGCTCGGACCTGCTCTCGGATTGACGCGGCGCCCGTGGCCGCGTGCGATGGGTGGGGCGATTGGGTCGGCTGCGGCGCATGTCGGCGCGCACCGTGGCGCGCCCTCAGGGCGTGTCGGGCGGCTTCTTGGCGAGCGAGTCGAACGCCGCGCGCGGCGCGCCGGCGGCGGCCAGCGCCGAGTCGAGGGCCTCACGACGCGTGGCCTCGCGGGCGGCGAGCGCCGCGGCGCGCGCTGCCGCCCGCACGTACTCGATCGCCGCGAGGTGCTCCTTGTATGTGGTCCGGAACTCGTGGTGGCCGTCCGGGTGCGCGACGAAGTAGAGGTACGGCACGGTGGCCGGGAAGAGCACGGCCTCGAGGCTCGCCGCGCCTGGCGAGGCGATGGGTCCGGGCGGGAGCCCGAAGCGCCGGTACGTGTTGTACGGCGAATCCACCCGGAGATGGCTGTAGAGCACGCGGCCCGGCCGCTTCTGCAGTGCGTACTGCACGGTCGGGTCGGCCTGCAGCATCATGCGGCGCTTGATGCGGTTGAGGTAGACGGCGGCCACGAGGGGTCGCTCCGATCCCTTCCGCACCTCCTTCTCGACGATGCTCGCGAGCGTCACCACTTGGTGCCGCGTCATCTTCACCTCGATGAGGCGGTCGTTCCACTCCGGCTTCCACATCTGCTCGAATCGCCGCACCATCATGTCCACCGCCTGTCGCGCGGTGATGCCGTCTGGGAACGCGTAGGTGTCGGGGAAGAGATAGCCCTCGATGGTCTCCACGTTCCGGGGCACCTTGAGGCGCTCCTTGAGCGCCGAGTCGCGCACGACGGCCTCGAGGTTCTCCTTGGAGACCATCAGGCTCTCGCTCAGGACCGGGATGATGTCCCAGAGCGGCCAGCCCTCGGGGATGGTGACGCGGTGCACGATGCCGCGGCCCCACTGCAGGGCGGTGAGTACCTCGTTCCAGCTCGCGCCGCGCCGGATGATGTAGGTGCCGAAGCGGAGCGTGCGGTCCTGCTTCCGCCGCACCGCATAGAACGCGAAGAGGCGCGCGCTGAACACGATGTCGTGTGCGGCCAGGGAGTCCGCCGCCTCGCGGAAGCTCGAACCCTGCCGGATCGTGATCGTCACGGAGGTCTGGTCGTCGCTGGCGCACGCCGTGGCGCCCACCACGAGCGCGCCCAGCGCCGCGGCGACGAGGGCGCCGCTCGCCAACGCGCCGCGCGCCACCCGCGCCGTGCGTGCCCTACGCATCGGACCCGCCCGCCGGCGCGGTCGCCGCGTGCTCGAAGAGCCGGAGTGCGTGCTGCAGCAGGATGGTGGCCGCGAGCGCGTCCACGTCTCCCTTCCGTCCGCGGGTCGAGCCCTCCATGGCCTGCACCGCGCGCAGCGCGGCGGCGGTCGTGAACCGCTCGTCCACGAGTTCCGCCGGATGGCCGGTGCGCGTGGCGAGCTCGTGGGCGAGGCGCCGCGCCTCGGCGGCCCGCGGCGTGTCCTCCCCCTGCTCGTCGAGCGGCAGCCCCACCACGAACCCGTCGGCGCCGAGCTCGGTGGCC
>JAOUHR010000310.1 GCA_029884515.1 Gemmatimonadota bacterium | reverse complement strand
GGGGGATGCCGACCACCTATGGTTCGGCCCTCTTCAAGGACTTCACGCCGCAGCGCGACGCGACCGTGGTGACGCGGCTCGAGGCCGCGGGTGCGATCATCCTGGCCAAGACCACGATGGGCGAGTTCGCCTCGCGCTACGTGGGCTCGGCGATGGGGATCATCCGGAACGCGTACGATCCATTGCGCAATCCGAGCGGATCCTCCGGTGGGTCCGCGTCGGGAGTGGCCGCGAGCTTCGGTCTCGTCGGGATCGGCGAGGACACCGGCGGCTCCGTGCGCGGTCCCGCCGCCGTGACAAGCCTCGTGGGCCTGCGCCCGACGCTCCAGCTCGTGAGCCGCTTCGGCATGCTCCCCGCGAACCCCACGCAGGACACGATGGGCCCGATGGCGCGCACGGTGATGGACGCCGCGCTCCTGCTCGACGTGATGGTGGGCTACGACCCGAACGACCCGGTCACCGCCTACGCCGTGGGACAGTCGCCCAAGAGCTATGCCGCGGCGCTCAAGGCCGACGCGCTCAAGGGCGCGCGCATCGGCGTGATCCGCCCGCGAACCGACACGAGTGCCCGGGCGCGCCCCGACACGAGCGAGAGCGCAGCGGAGACGGCGGCCGAGACGGCCGCGGACAAGGCGAAGGTGCGCGCGGTGATCGACAACGCGATCGCCCAGCTGCGGGCGCTCGGCGCAACGGTGGTGGACTCGGTCGTGATCCCCGAGCTGTACCAGCGCGGTGGGCCGGGGAACGACTTCGAGACCGAGGAGGCGACGGACGCCTATTTCCGGCAGCACCCCAACGCGCCGGTCAAGACGCTCCAGGAGATCATGCTCTCGGGCGTGGTGAATCCCTGGCGCGCGCGCGGCATGATGGGCCTCGTGGGCAAGTCCACCAACGACCACGACTACCTCACCGTGATCAAGCGTCGCGAGGCGGTGCGCGTGGGCGTGCTCAAGGCGATGGCCGACTTGAAGCTCGACGCCGTGGCGTATGCGACCTTCGACCAGCAGCCGACGCTGATCGCCGAGGATGTGCTGACCAACCCGCGGCCGCGTGACGGCTACGGGCGGGGCGACAACCGCGGGCTGAGCCCGACCACGGGCTTCCCGGCGCTCACCGTGCCGGCCGGCTTCACCACGGACTCGCTGCCGGTGGGACTCGAGCTGCTCGGGCGGCCGTTCAGCGAGGCGTTGCTGCTCGGGCTCGGCTATGCGTTCGAGCAGGGGACCCACTACCGGCGGCCGCCGCGGACGACGCCGCCGCTGGCCGCGCAGCGGTAGCGAAGCTCGGCCCGTGCGCCGGGGGCCTGTATCCGGCAGCCTGATCGCTTCTCACGGAGTGAACGATGCCCGACGACAACGAGATCAAGACGGTACTCGACCGCGTGGTGAAGGCGGTCACCCTGCGTGCCTCGGTGGGCCAGGGCACCGCCGTCACGAAGGTCCACAAGCGCGACGGCCTCACGGCCGAGGTCGAGGACGGCCCCTGGCGCTTCTCGGTGGGGATGAGCGAGAAGTACGGCGGGGACAACAGTGCGCCGAATCCCGGCGTGTACGGCCGCGCCGCGCTCGGCTCCTGCCTCGTGATCGGCTACGGGATGTGGGCCGCGCGACTCGGCGTGCCGATCGATGCGCTGACCGTGGAGGTGCACGCGGACTACGACGTGCGCGGCGAGCTCGGCGTCGAGGACAAGGTCACCCCCGGCTACACCGCGATGCGCTACGTGGTGCACATCGAGAGCACGGCGAGCGAAGCCGAGGTCATGAAGCTCCTCGACACCGCCGACAAGTACAGCTCCTGGCGCGACGACATCATGCGAGCGGTGCCGCTCACGCGAGAGGTGCACATCAACACCGCGGCGAAGCGCTGACGATGGACGCCAAGCTGCAGCGCCGCGTGCAGCGGTACGGCTGGGACAAGGCGGCGGCGCACTACGAGCGGTACTGGGCCAGACAGCTGGAGCCGGCCCAGGCGCTTCTCTTGAAGTACGCCGCGCTCTCGCCGGGCGAGCGGGTGCTCGACATCGCCGCCGGGAGCGGGCTCGTGACGCTCAAGGCGGCCGACGCCGTCGGGCCCGCAGGGGCGGTGGTCGCCACCGACATCTCCGAGCAGATGGTCGACCTCCTGCGGGCGAACGCCGCGGAGCGGGGGCACGCGCACCTCACGGTGGAGCGGATGGAGGCGGAGCAACTCCGCTTCCCCGACGCGAGCTTCGACGTGGTGCTCTGCGCGCTCGGCCTCATGTACGTCACCGATCCGGCGGCCTCGGTGAGCGAGATGTTCCGCGTGCTCAAGCCCGGCGGTCGGATGGTGGCCGCGGTGTGGGGCGCGCGTGCGGACTGCGGCTGGGCCGAGATCTTCCCGATCGTGGAACGGCGCGTGGCGAGCGAGGTCTGCCCGCTCTTCTTCCAACTCGGTGGCGGCGACGCGCTCCGCTGGACGCTTGAAGGAGCGGGATTCACGGACGTCGCGGTGGAGCGGATCTCCACCACGCTCGACTACGCGGACGGCGACGAGGCGTGCGGCGCGGCGTTCGCGGGCGGGCCGGTGGCGCTCGCGTATGCACGGTTCGACGAGCCCACCGTCGCGGAAGCGCACGCCGAGTACCTCGCTTCCATAGAAGCGCACCGGCACGGCGCGGGCTACGCCGTGCCGGGCGAGTTCGTGGTGGCGCGCGGCAGGCGAGCGGCCGGGCGGTAGGAGGCGGGCTCCCGCCTCCTCCGGCGACCGCGGGCTACCGCCCGGTGCCGCCGGACGCCGTCTTGAGCCGCGCCTTCTCCTGCTGCACGTACCACTCCACCTCGCGCAGCAGCGCCTGCGCGTCGAACACGATCCCGTCCTTGATGGTCCAGGTCACGCCGCCGTGCTTCCACTGCTCGGAGCGCGGCACCAGCCCGGACACGCCGTAGCCACGGCCGTACATCACCTTGAAGTTGTCGATCGGGTTCCCGTTCACCACGGCGATGTCGGCGCGACAACCGACGCGGATGCCGCACATGTTCTCGAGGCCGAGCACCTGGTAGGCGTTCGTGGTGGCGACCTTGATCACGTCGAGCGGATGGATGCCGGTCTCCTGCATCAGCTCGAGCTCGCGGATGAGCGCGATGCCGCCGATGCCGCCCTCGTCGCTCCCGGCCGTGAGCTGGCCGCCGCGCTCGTGGTACATCTTCACGTACTGCATCCAGATCTGGAAGTTGTGCTTCCAGTTGATCTCGTCACTCGTCTTCCACTCGCGCTTGAAGGCGCCGTGCACGCTGGTGTCGGGGCCCGCCTCGATCTCCGAGGGGTGCATCAGCGTCTGCTTGATCGGGAGGCCCACCGCGCGCCAGACGTCGCGGTTGTCCTCGTACACGGCGAGCGTCGGGTCCCAGTTGGTGCCGTTCTTGATGAGCTTGTCGATCACGGCCTCGAGCCGCTCCGGATGCCGCTCGGCCTGCGCCCAGAGCAGGCCCGCGTTCCGGAAGCGGTCGAGCTCGTCCCAGTAGTTGTAGTCGGTGGGGAACTCCTGGGAGCCGAGCAGGGCGGCGTCGGGGATCCCGTACCAGTGCTCGATGCTCTTCACGCCCACGTCGCTGGCGATGGCGCCGTTGGTCTCGGAGACCTTGAGGTCCACCATCGTGAACATCCCGAGCTTGTTCGACTCGTCGGCGATGGCGGCCATCACGTCGGGGTACTGGCCCGGGCTCTTGGAGACCTTCACGCAGTCG
>JAOUHR010000309.1 GCA_029884515.1 Gemmatimonadota bacterium | reverse complement strand
GCCGGCGCGAAGGAAGTGTTCATGGTCGCCGAGCCGATGGCGGCGGCGATCGGCGTCGGCCTGCCGGTGGAGACGCCGACGGGGAACATGGTGATCGACATCGGTGGCGGCACCACCGAGATCGCGGTGATCGCACTCTCGGGCATCGTCTCCGACACGTCGATCCGCACGGGCGGCGACGAGCTCGACGCGGCGATCGTGCAGTTCATGCGCAAGAGCTACAACCTCCTGATCGGCGAGCCGACGGCGGAGCAGATCAAGATCCAGATCGGGTCCGCGGCGCCGATGGGCGAGGAGCGCGAGATGGAGGTGAAGGGGCGCGACCTCGTCTCGGGGATCCCGAAGACGGTGCGCGTGCACTCGGCGGAGATCCGCGAGGCGGTGCAGGAGCCGATCCAGCAGATCGTGAACGCGGTGCGCCGCGCGCTCGAGATCACGCCCCCCGAGCTCGCCTCCGACATCGTGGACCGCGGCATCGTGATGACCGGCGGCGGCGCGCTCATCCGCGGACTCGACGTGCTGCTCACGCAGGAGACCGGACTCCCGATCCACGTGGACGAGGATCCGCTGACGTGCGTCGTGCGCGGCTGCGGCCGGATCCTCGACGACGAGGAGAAGTACTGGTCGGTGTTGACCACCTGAGGGGGAGCACCCCGTGCCGCGCGGAGCCCGGACGGATACGCGAGTGGACACGGCGGTCGCCGCGGGCTGCGTCCTCGTTGCGCTCGCGCTGCTGGTCCTCCCCGACTCCGCGCGGGCCCGCGTGGCGGGCGCGATCCGCGGCACGATCGTCGCCCCGCTCGTGGCCACGCAGCAACGCGCCGGCCTGGCGCGCCGCGCCTTCGTGGAGCACGACAGCCTCGTGCGCATCGCCGACAGCATCGTGCAGCGCTCGCAGCGGCTCGACGATGTCGCGGCCGAGAACGCCCGGCTGCGCGGGCTGCTCGGACTGGGCCGCGCGCTGGGCTGGGGGTTCGTTCCGGCCGAGGCGCTGGTGGGGCGCGGCATGGGTGATGACCACTCGCTCGTGCTCTCAGCCGGCCGGAGCGCCGGCGTCGAGCGCCTGAGCGCCGTCGTCGCGCCGGACGGGCTGGTGGGCATGGTGCAGGACGTGGATGAGCACACCAGTGTCGCGATCACCTGGCCGAGCCCGGAGTTCCGCGTGAGTGTCACCAGTGCGGATGGATCGGCGTTCGGCATCGTCGCGGCCTACGACGGGCCCGGCGAGACGAGTTACCTGCTCGAGTTGCGCGGCGTGCCGTTCCGCGCGCAGATCCGGCCCGGCACGCCGATCGTGAGCTCGGGACTCGGCGGGATCTACCCGCGCGGCATCCTCGTGGGCACGGTGCTGCAACAACTCGACGCGACGTCGGGGTGGACACGCACCTACCTCGTACGCCCCGCCGTGCGTCCCGCCGACGTGACCTCGGTGATGATCCTCAGTCCGGAGCGGAACGCCGAAGGCGTCGAGAGCGTCTGGCGCCCCGGAGTGGAGGCGCTCACGCGGCGACTCAGCTCCGCGGCGGACAGCCTCTCCCAGCGGGCGCGCGACTCGAGCGCAGCGATCGCGCGCAAGCGCGCGCTCGACTCGCTGGCCGTGATCACCCCCCAGGCGGGGAGTGCCGCCGTGTCCCCGGCCGAGCGTCCGCCCCGATGAACGCGCGCAGCCTCACGCTCGGCGTCGTGGTCTTCGTGCTGCTGATCCTGCAGTACACCGTGCGGCCGATCCTCGACTGGCGGGCGGGGATCGACTTCCTGATCATCGCGCTCCTCGTGCTCGCGGTCCGCGTGCGGCCCGGCGCGGCAGCGGCGAGCGGCTTCCTCATCGGCCTCGTCGCCGACGCATTGACGCCGGCGGCGTTCGGGGCGGGGGCGCTCGCGATGACGCTCGTCGGGTTCGCCGGCTCGCGGCTCAAGGCCGGGTTCTTCGCCGAGAACCTCTGGCTCAATGCGGTCTTCGTGTTCGTGGGCAAGGTGCTGTTCGACCTCGTCTACCTGCTGGCGGAGCAGCGGCTCGGCGGAGCCGCGCTGCTCACCCAGCTCTTCGTGTGGACGCCGCTGGCCGCGCTGGTCACCTCGCTGGTGGGGCTCCTGGTGATGGCGATGGTGCGACCGACGCTGGAGCGGAGGCAGCGGTGAGCTTCCATCCGAACGCGATCCAACGACGCGCACGCATCGCCTCCGGGGTCTTCTTCGTCGGCTTCGTGTTCCTGGCCGGCGCGTTCTTCCGCACGCAGGTGCTGCAGAATGCGCGCTATGCGCTGCAGTCGGAGGAGAATCGCCTGCGCGAGATCCCGCTCCCGGCGCCGCGCGGCGTGATCTACGACCGGAACGGGAGCATCATCGCCGAGAACCTGCCGGGCTACTCGGTGTCGCTCCTCGCGCGGAACGAGGACTCCCTCCGCACGATCATGCAGCGCATCGGCGAGTTGGTGCCGGTCACGAGCGACCAGGTGGGGGCAGCCGTGCGCCGGTTCCGTCGCGACCGGTCGCGGCCCACCGTGCTCTTCGGTGATGCGCCGTTCGACCTCGTGTCGGTGCTGGAGGAGCGCCGGGTCGAGTTCCCCGGGCTCATCATCCAGGCGGCGCCGAAGCGCTTCTATCCAGACGGTCCGGCGGTCTCGGCGCTCGTGGGGTACACGGGCGAGATCAGCGACGTCGAGCTGGGCCAGCGGCAGTTCTCCGAGTACAAGGCCGGCCAGCAGGTGGGCAAGGACGGCATCGAGCGCCAGTACGAGTCACGCCTGCGCGGGCGGGAAGGCATGCGGTTCGTCGAGGTGGACGCGCGCGGGCGCGTCGTGCGCGAGAATGCGCGCGAGGACCTGCAGCCCGAGGCGCCGCCTGCGCTCTACACCAACATCGATCTCGACCTCCAGCGATTCGTGTACCAGCTCTTCGGGGACTCGCTGATCGGCGGCGTGGTGGCGATGGAGCCGCTCTCGGGCGAGGTGCTCGCGCTCCACTCCGCCCCGACGTTCGACCCCAACCGCTTCATCGGCGGGATCCCGCTGAGCTACTGGGAGGAGCTGCAGAACGACCCGCGCAAACCCCTCTACAACAAGGCGATCAAGGGCACGTATCCGCCGGGGTCGGTGTGGAAGCTCGCGACGTCGATCATCGCGATGGAGGAGGGCATCGCCGAGATGGACGACCACATGGCGACCTCCTGCACGGGGAGCTACCAGTTCGGCAACCGCCCCTTCCGCTGCTGGGACAAGCAGGGGCACGGCGACCTCACGCTCGCCGAGGCGATCGAGAAGTCGTGTGACGTCTACTTCTACCAGCTCGGGCTCAAGATCGGGCTGCAGAAGCTCATCGCGGGCGGCATCCGGCTCGGGTCGCGGGAGCGCTCGGGCATCGACCTCCCCGCCGAGAACCGTCCGCTCTTCCCGACCGATCCGCCGAAGGAGTACTACGACCGGCTCTTCGGTCCGCAGGGGTGGAGCCTTGGCGTGACGCTCAACCTCTCCATCGGGCAGGGCGAGAACTCGCAGACCGTGGTGAACATGGCGCGTTTCTACACGGCGCTCGCCACCGATGGTCAGGCCGCGCGGCCCGAGATCGTGCGAGGGCAGGCGGAGCGCGTGCGGCTCTTCACGCTCACCGATCCGCAGCTCAAGGCGATGCAGGCGGCCCTCGCCAACGTCGTCGGTCGCGGCACGGCCGTGGGATCGCGGCTCGAGGGCATCGCCGTGGCGGGCAAGACGGGCACCGCG
>JAOUHR010000012.1 GCA_029884515.1 Gemmatimonadota bacterium | reverse complement strand
GGGATCAGCGGCACCCTGCAGCAGGCGACCGGCGGAACGCTCACCGTGAAGGTGAATGGCCAGACGTTCGCCACGATCACGGTCACGAGCGCCGAGGACGAGTCCCCGGTGATCCTGAACAAGGATGGCCAGCCGCTCTCGAATCGCGAGCAGGCCGTGCTGCGGCAGGTGCTCGAGTGGTTCCGCCACGCCTTCGAGACGTACGAGGCGCTGCTCCGTCCGGTGGCGCGCCTGCTCGACATCGCCTTCTAGCGGCGCCGTCTCGCGAACGGCATCCGGGGCGGGGCGGGGTCAGACGACCTCGCTCCGCTTCGGGAATACGAACGTGCGCGTGCTGATCCGGCGGTCCGCGACCGCCTTCACGAGGTCGACCGTCGAGACGATTCCCACCAGCGTGTCGTTCTCGACCACGGGGAGCCGGTGGATCCGCTCCTGCTTCATGATCTCGGCCGCCAACGTGACCGGCGCATCGGGGGGAAGCGAGTGCACCGGACCGCGGGTCATCGCCTCCTCGACGGTGTGATCATCGAGGATCCCGCGCTCGCTCGGGTCGCCCACGCCGAGCGGCTCGGCGGACAGGGACGCGATGAAGTCGAGCAGGTCGCTCGCGGAGAGCATCCCGATCATCCGGCCGCCGCGCACGACCGGGGCGCCGCCCAGTCGTTCGGTGGCGAAGATCTCGGCCGCCTCTCGCACACTGAGATTGGGCGGGACGGTGAGGACTTCTCGAGTCATGATGTCGCGAAGCTTGAGCATGCGGTCCTCCAGTGGTTGGGCGGTCAGCGGGTGGCGGCCAGTGGGAATCGGAGGGCGGCGATGACCCCGTCCGCGTCATCATCGAGGGTGCCGGCGCTGGATGCGGTCGCGCATTCGACGCTCCCGCCTTCGGCGAGGGTGCGTCGCACGAGGCCCTCGATCAGCTCTGGGTCGCGACGCCACGCCCGCTCGGTGAAGAGGAGTTCGTCGATGGCGCTCGCTTCCGCGGCCGCACGTGCCGATTCGATCCCCAGCGCCGCGCGGCCGTGCGCGTGCGCATCCTCGCGCAACGCCTCCAGGCGGCGCAGTCGGCGCACGGCGGCGAGCCTGGCGAGCGCGGTCCGGACGAGGTCCGGCACCGCCGCGTCCGGGGCGCGCAGAGTGAGCGGGGGTGCGACGATCGTGCGCTCGGACAGCGCAGTGGGCAGCGACGCGAACAGCCGTGAGGTGGCCTCCGGGCTGCCGCCGAGCACGACTGCCTCGTCGGCGCCCACGTGTGCGATGAGCGCCGTGCGCGCGGCCGCGCGCAGGCGGTCCTGTCCGTCGACGCGCTGACGCTGCTCCTCATCGGTGCCGCTGCGGCCGCGCGTCCCGCCGTGGAAGCCCGGACGCGGGGGGCCGCCCATGTGGGAACCGATGTCGTGTGGGCGGTCGGACTCGAGGTCCACGAGCGGCCGCAACACGCCATCGGTCCATCGGTCGAGGCGGGCATGCTCCAGGTCGAGGCGCAGCACGAGGGCGACCTCCGTGATGGCGGCCCGGAGGTAGGGCACCAGGCGAGGCCCGCGGCCCCACGACACCTGCGTCTCGTCGAGTCCCGCCGGCAGCGTGATCGTCACCGATTCCCCGTCCGCCGCGCAGAACAGGACGCGCCCGCCCGGAGGCGGCCCATCGTCGGACGCCGGCAGGCGTGCGAGAAGCTCCGACTCGGCGCGCGCGAACGCCTCGGCCTCGGCGGGCGGCGCCTCGGCGAGCGCACCCCGCGCCTCCTGCAATCCCTGGCGCAACCGCACACGCCACCGGCGCCGCTCGCTCGGGTCGGCTGGGGTCGCCTCGATGTACACGCTCAACATCATCGATTCGCCATGCGCGCGCAGGAGTTCCAGCAGCTCGGTGGGAAGCGCCATGTTGTCCTCCGGACGGTGACGCGTCAGCCTGCATACGCAATCTCCCGGGGCGCGGCGAACGGGACTATGGGGTGAACACCGCACGGTCCGTGAGGGATTGTCCCTCGGTTCAGCCCCCGACGGCGAGCCGCCAGACCTGCGCGACGAGGAAGCAGACGACGAAGCCCATCACCAGCGGGAGCGCCGTGGAGATGGTGGTCCACTTGGCGCTCCGCGTCTCCTTGTAGATGGTGTAGATCGTCGTCGAGCAGGGATTGTGCAGCAGGCTGAAGAGCATCAGGCTCACTGCGGTGAGCGTGGTCCAGCCGTGCGCGCGGAGCAGCACGCCCACCTGGTTCGCGTCGAGCTCGAACATCACGCCGGCGCCGGCACCCACGTCCGGCGCGCCGCCCGAGAGCACCGTGAGCATCAGCACGGTGGGGATGACGATCTCGTTCGCCGGGATCGCGACGATGTAGGCGAGCAGGATCACGCCGTTCATCCCGAGCAGCACGCCGAGCGGCTCGAGGCCGTTGATGACGTGTTCCGCGATGCTCAGTGAGCCGAGGTGGACGTTGCTGACGAGCCAGATCACCGCCCCCGCGGGCGCCGCGAAGACCACCGCGCGCCAGAGCACGATGAGCGTGCGGTCGATGAGCGAGGTGTAGAGCGTCTGCCAGATGCGCGGCGGCCGGTACGGCGGGAGCTCGAGGCTGAAGCTCGTGGCCTCGCCCCGGAGCACGGTGCGTGTGAGGAGCCAGGACGAGAAGAACATCGCGAGCACGCCGAGCAGCGTGACACCCACCACCGCGGTCGCCGAGACGAAGCCGGCGATGGCGGCAGGGGCCAGCGCCCCGATGAAGATCGAGGCGAGCAGGATCTGGGTGGGCCAACGCCCGTTGCAGAGCGAGAAGTTGTTCGTGATGATCGCGACGAGGCGCTCGCGCGGGCTGTCGATCACGCGCGTGGCGACGACGCCGGCCGCGTTGCAGCCGAACCCCATGCACATCGTGAGCGCCTGCTTGCCGTGCGCCCCAACGCGGCGGAAGAGCGAGTCGAGGTTGAACGCGACGCGCGGCAGGTAGCCGAAGTCCTCCAGCAGCGTGAAGAGGGGGAAGAAGATCGCCATCGGCGGGAGCATCACGGCGATCACCCACGCCGTGGCCAGGTAGACGCCGTCGAACAGCAAGCCGCGGATCCACCACGCCACTCCCCAGCCCGTCGTGGTCGCCTGCAACCAGGGGTGGATCTTGTCGATGAGCAACTCGCTCAGCATCGCCGAGGGCACGTTTGCGCCGGCGATCGTGATCCAGAAGACGACGCCGAGCATCAGGATCATCAGCGGGTAGCCGGTGACCGGGCTCGTGAGCCAGCGGTCGAGCGTGGCGTCGAGGTCGAAGCGCGCGCGGCGCAGGCCCGCCAGCTGGCTCCGCGCGACGATCTCCTCGGCCGCCTCGTAGATGCCCTGCGTGATCCGGTCCTGGAACTCCGGGCTCAGCCGCCAGCGCACCGCGCTGGCGACCTGGAGCACCTCCTCCGGGACGGAGGCTTCCACGCGCTCGTCCGCATTGAGCAGGCGGAGCGCGACCCAGCGGCTGTTCGCCTTGCCCGGCGCCGCCCGCTGCACCGCCTCCTCCACCTCGCGGATCATCTCCTCGATGTCAGGCGTGAAGTTCCGGACGCGGTACGGCGACGTGTGCACCTGCCCGCGGGCGACCTCCTGGATCGCCGCGCGAAGCGCATCCACGCCCTCGCCGCGCCGTGCCGCCATCGGGATCACCGGTACGCCGAGCTCGCGCGCGAGCGCCGCGGGGTCGATGCCGATGCCGAGCCGCTTCGCCTCGTCCATGAGGTTGAGCGCGACCACCACGCGTGGCGTGATCTCGAGCACCTGAAGCGTGAGGTTCAGGTTGCGCTCGAGTCGCGTCGCGTCCACGACGATCACCGTGACGTCGGGCTCGCCGAAGAGGAGCGTGTCGCGGGCGACCTCCTCGTCGGTGCTCGCCGCCTGCAACGAGTAGGTGCCCGGGAGGTCCACGAGCTTGAACCGGTCGCCGCCGGAGGTGAAGAGCCCCTCGGCGCGCGTGACGGTCTTGCCCGGCCAGTTGCCGGTGTGCTGGCGGAGGCCTGTGAGGAGGTTGAAGACCGTGCTCTTGCCGGTGTTCGGGTTCCCGGCGAGCGCGACGAGATAGTCCCAGTTGCCGGAGCGCACGCCGAGTTGCACGAGCGACTCGTCGCGCGCCGGGATCCGGGTGCGCATCGTGGTGTGCATGACGCCGGGCCTCAGGCCGCCGCGTCGTCGGGCGGGGCGCCGGTCGCCTCCGCACCGCGCGCGTCGAGCTCCACCCACGTGGCCTGGTGCCGCCGGAGCGCGATGAGCGCCCCGCGGATGCGGTAGGCCACCGGGTCGCCCGACGCGCTCCGGAACTCAGCCTCGATGTCGGTGCCCGGCACCACGCCCAGGTCGAGCAGCCGGCGCCGCTGGGAGCCGTGGCAGGCGCTGGAGAGCCGGAGCACGCGACCCGTGTCGCCCGGCCGCAGGTCGGCGAGCGTGCGGGCGCGCGTGGTGTCGCGCGCGCGGGAGCGCTCGACCGTGACCGCGGCCTCGAGTGCGCGAGGGAGGGGGACCACCACGCCGTCGAGCTCGACGTCCACCCCGGTGGTGCGCCGCGCGCGGACGACCAGGGACTTGCCGAGCTCGAACCCGAGCTCGCGCAGGCGCGCGTACGCGTCGCGCGGCTCGTCCTCGAGGTGCACGATCCGGCCGGCGTCGCCCGTCGGCAGCGAGGCGAGGAGGAACCCCGCGGTGGACGGCATCTCGCCGCTCGCCGTCGGGATCGGGTCTCCGTGCGGATCATAGCGTGGCTGCCCCAGCCGCACGGCGAGCTTCTCGATCTCCTCCGACGACAAGTCGTGCTCGCGAGCCTCGGCGACCTCGTGCCACTCCGCGGGGTCGATGCCCGTGCGGTCCGCGAGGTACTGCTCAAGGAGCCGGTGCGAGCGCACGATGCGGAGCGCCTCGGTGTAGCCCGCCTTCGTGAGGCGTGCGCCCGCACCGGCGGACTCGGCGAGGCCGAGCGCGGCGAGGCGGTCCAGCAACTCATCCGCACTCCGCCGCCCGATCTCGAGCGCACCCGACAGCGCCTCGACGGGAACGGGGGCGCCGCCCGCGCCGGCATGGAACAGGTACTTCACCGCGTCCTCGACCCGCACGCGCTCGGTGAGCCGCCGGTAGCGCGCCACTCGCGCGAGCAGCCCGCGCCGCGGCCAGGCGACGGCGAGCGCGACGACGGTCAGGGCGGCGAAGACGAGGAGGGCGAGGCGCGGGTCGACCATGGGGGTGACTGAAAGTTAGTACACCCTAAATCAAGGATGCGCGCGCCCGATGTCAACCCCTGCGCGCCACCATCTCCACTTCCACGCGCGCGCCCAGCGGCAGGCCGGCCACCGCGACCGTGGTGCGGGCGGGGAATGGGCGCTCGAAGGCGGCCTCGTAGGCCGCGTTCATCAGGGCGAAGTCCCGCATGTCCGTCAGGTAGACGTTGCACTTGATCACGTGCTGCATCGTGAGGCCCGCGTCCTCGACGACGGCGCGGAGGTTGGCGAAGGCGCGCAGCGTCTGCGCGTGCACGTCGCCGGTGACGAGCTTGCCCGTGGCGGGGTCGATCGGCGTCTGTCCCGAGAGGTAGAGGAGGTCGCCCCCCCCAGACGGCGTGCGAGTACGGGCCGACGGCGGCGGGGCCGCGCGGGCTGGAGACGGCTTGGCGCATGGCGGTGCGGGTTGGGGACGGGATCGGAGGAGCTGGCGACGGAGAAGGTAAGCGACGACGCGGGCGGTTGGCGCGGACGGCCTGCGCCGGATACCCTTGCGAGTCCTGCACTCACCTCGACCTGCCGCGATCGCCATCTCACCCTGGCATGCCCGAACTCCCCGACATCCTCGCCTACACCGAGGCGCTCGAGCGCCACGTCGGCGGCCAGGTCCTCCAGGCGCTGCGTGTGCGGAGCCCATTCCTCGTGCGCTCGGTCGCACCACCCGTCGCCGAGTTCGTCGGGCGGCGCGTCACCGGCATCGACCGGCTTGGCAAGCGTATCGTGCTCGCGTTCGCGGGCGACTGGTTCCTCGTGATCCACCTGATGATCGCGGGGCGGCTGCGGTGGCGGCCCCCGGGCGGGAAGGTGCCGGGACGCGGCGCACTCGCCGTGTGCGAGTTCGAGCGCGGGTGGCTCTTCTTCACCGAGGCCGGCACCAGGAAACGCGCCTCGTTGACCGCGGTGGACGGGCGCGCCGCCCTGCGCGCGCTCGACCGCGGCGGACTCGAGCCCCTCGACGCGACACGCGACGAGTTCGTCGCCCGGCTACGCGCGGAGAACCACACCCTCAAACGCTCCCTCACCGACCCGCGGCTCTTCAGCGGCATCGGCAACGCGTACTCCGACGAGATCCTCCACCGCGCGCGGCTCTCACCGCTCCAGACCACGGCACGCCTCTCCGACGAGGAGGCCGACCGGCTCCGCGAGGCCACGCGCTCGGTGCTCACGTGGTGGATCGCGCACCTGCGCCAGGAAGTGGGGGAGGGATTCCCGGAGACCGTCACCGCGTTCCGTGACGAGATGCAGGTGCACGGTCGCTTCGGCCTGCCCTGCCCGGTGTGCGCCGCGCCCGTGCAGCGTATCCGCTACGCCGACAACGAGACCAACTACTGCGCGCGTTGCCAGACCGAGGGACGGCTGCTCGCGGACCGCGCACTCTCGCGCCTGCTCAAGGGCGACTGGCCGAAGTCCATCGACGAGCTCGAGTAGGAGGGGCGGGCGGCGCCGACGGCGCTCGCCGCTCGCGCCGTCGCGCGACTACTGCTTCACCGCCACCCCATCGCGCCGCGGGTCCGCCGCGCCGATCACCTTGCCGTCGCGTCGCACATACACCGCGTGCACGCCGCCGAACGCGATGTCGGCCACGCGGCTCAGGGGCCGATACCCGTGCCGCACGAGCGCCGCGTACACCTCAGGCGTGAAGCCCGGTTCCACCTCGACGTCGCGTCGCCCCACGCTCGTCTGCAGCCGCGGCGCCGCGACCGCAGTGCCCGGGTCCTCGCCGTACGCGAGGATCCGCAGCGTCACCTCGACGATCGCCGACTGGATGTACTGCGACCCCGCAGCACCGACCACGAGCCGCACCCGGTCGCCGTCGAGGATCAGGGTGGGCGCGATGGTGGAGTTGGAGTACCGGTTCGGGCCGCGCGTCCGCGCATCGAGGTTCGCCGCGGACGAGTTGAGGAAGAACCCGTCGGTGTAGACCCCCGAACCGAACAGCACGCCCACCGTGGTGGTCGCCGAGACCGCATTGCCGTCGGCGTCCACCACCGAGAGGTGCGAGGTCAGGCTTCCGCCGGTCTCCTCTATGGAAGCGGACGCCGTGTCGTCGGCCAGGCGCGCGGCGGCAGGGAAGGGATCCACCGCGCATGCGCCCTGCGGCGCGGCGGTGTCGTAGGGCCAGGGGTCGCCCCGCACCACGGTGTCCGCCGCGCTCGATCCGAGGATTGCGGCGCGCGCCTTCGCGTACGCCGGGCTCACGAAGCCGCGGGCGGGCACGGGCAGGATCGCCGGATCCCCGCGCCAGCGTGACGCGTCGATCGAGACGAGCCGGTGGATGTCGGCGAAGCGCACCGCGGCGTCGGGCACGTCGGTGAACCCGCCGGCATCGGCGAGGCCCGTCTCCTGCGCGAGGTTCAGCATCGCGAGCACCGGCGCGCCTCCCATCGGCGGGGGCGCGCTGAGCACGGTGTAGCCGCGCCACATCGTGCAGAGTGGCCGCATGTCGGCCACCGGGTAGTCCGCGAGGTCACCCTCGGTGATGAGGCCGCCCCGCGCCTGCACCGCCCGCACGAGGTCCGCGGCGACCGGCCCGCGATAGAAGCCGCTCGCGCCCTCGCTCGCGATGCGTTCGAGTGTGCCCGCGAGCTCCGGCTGCATGAGCTGGTCGCCGGGCCGCAGCGCTTCCCCTCCGGGGAAGAAGAGCGCGAATGCACTGGAGTCCGCCGCGAGCTTCTCACGCGACGACGTGATGGTGCGCGAGAGCAGCGGACTCACCACGAACCCCTCGCGCGCGAGGCGGATGGCGGGGGCCATCACCTGCGCGCGCGCGAGCCGCCCGAATCGGCCGTGCGCCTCGAGGAGCCCGGCCACCATCCCCGGCACGGCCGCCGCGCGCCCCGCCGAGCGCGTGCTGTCCTGCTCGCCCCACAAGGGGTCCGCGCCGGTGCGCGAGTAGAACGACAAGTGCTCGGCGTGGTGCGTGCGGGCGTCGTACCAGGTGAGCGCGCCGCCGCCGCCCAAGCCCGTCTGCGAGATGTCCACCACGGAGAGCGCGAACGCCGCGGCGACCGCGGCGTCCACGGCGTTGCCGCCGGCGCGGAGCATCGCCGCGCCGGCTTCGGATGCCTGCGCTTGCGACGCGACGACCATCCCCTGCGTGCCCTCGACGCGCTTGCCCGCCGCGGGCGATGTCATGCCAGGCGCGACGGAGCCACCGCACGCGACGGCGGCGACCAGCAGGATGCACGGCGCGAGACGCCTCACGGACGCGCAGCCGGTGCGACGAGCGCCTGGTAGACGAGTGTCGGGAACTTCCGCGGCAGGTCCGACCCGTTCGGGATGGTCTGCAGCATCATGACGAACACGATCCGCTCCGCCGGATCCACCTGGTAGGCGCTCGCATAGGCGCCACCCCAGCCGAAGGTGCCCACGGAGTTGTATCCGCCGGCGCCGAGGCGGTCGGTCGTCGAGAATCCGAGTCCGAACCCCTGGCCGGGCGCGCCATAGAGCGTGCCCACCTGGTTCGTGGTCATCAGCTCGACGCTTCGCGGCGAGAGCAGGCGCTTTCCGCCCGCGGTGCCATGGTCGAGCAGCATCTGCAGGAAGGTCGCGTAGTCCTTCGCGGTGGAGAGCAGCCCGGCGCCGCCCGAGAAGCTCACGCGCGGGCCGTCCACGTAGTGGCCCTGGCCCTTCGCGCCCGTGTCCGCGCGCACCACGTGGCCGTCGCTGTCGCTGCGATACACCGTGGCGAGCCGCGCGCGCTTCGCGCTCGGCAGGTAGAAGTCGGTGTCGGTCATGCCGAGCGGCCCCGTGATGCGCCGGCGGAAGAACTCGTCGAGCGCCAATCCGCTCGCGCGCTCCACCACGCAGCCGAGGATGTCGGTGTTGTAGCCGTACACCCAGGCCTCGCCCGGCTGCGAGACGAAGGGCAGGGTGCCGAGGCGGTCCATCGAGGCGCAGATCGTCTCGCTCTTGTCCGCCGTGTACCAGCCGAACCCCGCCGCGGGCCCGAGCCCGGCTGCGCGATACCGCTCGGCGACGAACGCGTCGGTTCCGTACGAGATGCCCGCGGTGTGCGTGAGGAGGTCGAAGATCCTGATCTGCCGGCGCGCGGGCGTCACGGTGCGTCCCGTATCGGCGCGGTTGGCGACCGTGGTCTTCGCGAAGGAGGGGAGCCAGCGCGACACCGGATCGGTGAGCGCGATCCTCCCTTCCTCCACGAGCATCATGATCGCGACGCTCGTGAGCGCCTTGGACTGCGACGCGATGCGGAAGATCGCGTCGGTGGTCATAGTGCGCTTCGCCTCCTTGTCCGCCCAGCCGACCGCGCGCTGGTAGACCACCTGGCCGTCGCGGAGCACGAGCGCGACCGCGCCCGCGACCGCCGAGGAGTCGACCGCCTGCTGCATCAGCGTGTCGAGGCGCGCGAGGCGCCCGGGGTCGAAGCCGAGGCGCGCCGGGTCCTGCGCGGACGCGATCGGGGCGGCGAGCGTGGCGGCGAGCGTGGCGGCGAGCGTGGCCGCGAGCGTGGCCGCGAGCGTGGCCGCGAGCGTGGCCGCGTACAGGACGGCGCGGGTGCAGCGTGAGGGAGTTGGCATCGGGAGAAAGTCGCGCACTTCGGGGCCCGCGTCCACACCCGCGCACTCTTACGTCGGTCCGCGGCGGGGAATAGAATCCCCTCATTCCCCCCGCTGAGGATCCGATGCGCATCGTCCGTCGTCTCATCCTGGCCGCGACCACCCTGTCGCTCGCCGCCCTCTCGATGCCCGCGCAGACGCCCGCCGCGGCGCCGCGCCTCTCCCCCGACCTCTGGAAGTCGCTCCACTGGCGGAACCTCGGTCCCGAGGGGAACCGCTTCTCCGCGGCGGTTGGCATCCCCGGCGACCCCCTCACCTACTTCGTCGGGGCCGCCTCGGGCGGCATCTCGAAGACCACCGACGGCGGCGTGAACTGGCGCTCGGTGTTCGACGACCAGATGGTGCAGTCGATCGGCGCGCTCTCCATCGCGCGCTCGGACCGGAACGTGGTCTGGGCCGGCACCGGCGAGGCGCACATCCGAAGCCACATCTCGATCGGGCAGGGCGTCTTCAAGTCCACCGACGGCGGCGAGAACTGGACGCTGATGGGGCTCGAGAAGACGGGCCGCATCGCCCGCATCGCGATCCATCCGCAGGATCCGAACACCGTGCTCGTCTGCGCACTCGGGACGGCGTACGGTCCGCAGCAGGAGCGTGGCGTCTACCGCACCACCGATGGCGGTGCCACGTGGACGCGCGTGCTCTTCGTGGATCAGGACACCGGCTGCTCCGACCTCGCGATGGACCCGTCCAATCCGCGGATCCTCTTCGCCGGGATGTGGCAGATCGTAATCCATACGTACGGCCGCTTCAGCGGCGGGAAGGGGAGCGGGCTGTTCGTCTCGCGCGACGGCGGCGTGACCTGGGCGCGCCTGCAGGGGAACGGGCTCCCCACGAAGCCGGTGGGCAAGGTCGCGCTCGGCATCTCCACCTCGAACCCCCAGCGCGTCTACGCGATGATCGAGACGGGCGACGGGATCCCGTGGGACGGCGAGCCGACGGAGAACGGCCAGCTCTGGCGCTCCGACGACGGCGGCCGGAGGTGGACCCTGGTGAGCCGTGACCGGAACGTGATGGGACGTGCGCACTACTACTCGCGGATGGGCGTCTCGACCGACAACGAGAGTGAGGTGTACTTCCTCACCGCCGCCTTCTCAAAGACCATCGACGGCGGCGAGACGGTCAACGTGATCCAGCGCGGCCAGGCGCCCGGCGGCGACCATCACGACATCTGGATCGACCCCACGAACGCCGACCGCATGATCGTCGCACACGACCAGGGGCTCTCGATCACGCAGAACCGCGGCAGGTCCTGGTTCCGTCAGCGCCTCACGAATGCGCAGATCTACCACGTGACCGTGGACAACATGATCCCCTACAACGTGTTCGGGAACAAGCAGGACGAGCCCACCTATCGCGGCCCGAGCAACGGCCGCCTGCAGAACGGCCGCATCCTGCGCGGGATGTGGCACGCGGTGGGCGGCGGCGAGAGCGGCTGGGCGACGCCCGATCCGGTGGACCCGAACATCATCTGGTCCACCGCCTCGGGCTCGGGGATGGTCGGCGGCATCGTCGTGCGCTTTGAGGAGGCCCGCCGGCAGTTCCGCACGGTGGAGGTCTGGCCACAGCAGAGCAACGGGCCGGCGGAAGGCGTGAGGTACCGCTTCGTCTGGGACTCGCCGCTCCAGATCTCGCCGCACGACCACAACACCGTGTACGTCGGCAGCCAGCACGTGCACCGGACGACCAACGGCGGGCAGAGCTGGCAGGTGATCAGCCCCGACCTCACCCTCAACGACAAGAGCCGCCAGAAGAGCTCCGGCGGCCTCACGGGTGACAACATCGGCGTGGAGTACGCTGGCGTGGTGTACGCGATCGCCGAGTCGCCGCGCGAGAAGGGGATGATCTGGGTGGGGACAAACGACGGCCTCGTGCAGTTGACGCGCGACAACGGTGCGACCTGGACGAACCTCACGGCCAACATCCCGAACCTGCCGGCGTGGGGTTCGGTGCGCAGCATCGCGCCGTCCAAGTACGACAGCGGGACGGCCTATCTCACGGTGGACTTCCACCAGATGGACAATCGCGACCCGTTCATCTACCGGACCAGCGACTACGGCAGGACCTGGAAGGCGATCACGAACGGGATCCCGAAGTCGAACCTGAGCTATGCGAAGGTCATCATCGAGGATCCGGTGCGGCGGGGGATGCTCTACGTCGGCACGGAGAACGCGATCTACGTCTCCTACGACGCCGGCGATTCCTGGCTGCCGCTGCAGATCGACCTGCCGCACGCGCCCGTCTCGGGCATCGTGGTGCAGGAGCACTTCAACGACCTCGTGATCTCGACGTACGGCCGCGGCTTCTTCATCCTCGATGACCTCGCGCCGCTGCAGCAGATGACGCCGGAGGTGCTGGCGAGTGCGTCGCACTTCTTTGCGCCGCGCGCCGCGTACCGGTTCCGGCCGATCACCGCGCCCTCCTCCACGTACGACGACCCCACCGTCGGGGAGGATCCGGAGTACGGCGCGAGCTTCAACTACTACCTCAAGGCGCCGGCCGCCAAGGCGCCGACGCTCGCGATCACCGATGCGCAGGGACGCGCCGTGCGCACGATCACGGGCACCAACACCGCCGGGATCAACCGCGTGGCGTGGGACCTGCGCGACACGCCGAGCCGTGAGACGCGGCTCCTCACGCCGCCGATGTACGCCGAGTGGATGGAGGTGCCCGAGGACGGGCGCCCGGCGCCCGGCACGGGCCGCATCTCGGTCCTGGTCGCACCGGGCACGTACACGGTCAAGCTCACCGTGGACGGCCGCGAGCAGGTGCGCACGGTGGAGGTCCGCAAGGATCCGAACTCCGGCGGGACCGAGGCGGACATCGTCGCGCAGAACACGATGGTGGGTGCGCTCAAGGCCGACATGAACCAGGCGGCCGCGGCGGTGGCGCGCATCGAGTCCGTGCGCGTCCAGCTCGACGCGCTCAAGCGCGCCGTGAGCGACGCCGAGGTGCGCGCGGCCACGACGGCGCTCGCCACGAAGCTCGTGGCCCTCGAGATGAACCTCGTGGACCTGCGGCAGACCGGCGGCGGGCAGGATGGCGTCCGCTTCGCGTCGGCGCTGATCTCGAAGATCGGCTACCTCGCCAACGGGCTCGCCAACGCCGACTTCCGACCCACGGACCAGCAGGTGGAGGTGCAGGGCATCCTGAAGGAACAGCTGCGCCAGCACCTCAACGACCTCGAAGCGCTGCTCGGCGGCGACCTCGCGGCCCTCAACGCCGCGCTGCGCGCCAAGAACGTGCCGAACATCATCGGCGGACCGGCACCGATCCCCTGACCTGCATCCACGCCGTGTCACACCGCATCGGAAGCACCACGCTCGTCGCCCTCGTCTGGATCGCCACCTCGTCGGCGGTCCAGGCGCCCGCGCGCGTCTCCGTCACCGTCACCGAGGGCACCTCGATGGCGGTGGCCGCCTCGCCGGACGGAACACGACTCGTGATGGACTTGCAGGGGAGTGTCTGGATCCTGCCGGTCACCGGCGGCGCGGCGCGTCGGATCACGGACGAGTACACCGACGCGCGCCAGCCGGTCTGGTCGCCGGACGGCCGCACGATCGCCTTCCAGGGCTTCCGCGACGGGAGCTACGACATCTGGGCCGTGGACACGAGTGGCGCCAACCTGCGGCACCTCACGTCGGGGCCTGACGACGACCGCGAACCCGCCTACTCGCGCGACGGTACGCGGATCGCCTTCTCGTCGGACCGCGGTACCGGCACCAACTACGACATCTGGGTGCTCGACCTGCGGACGGGCGCCGTCACGCAGGTGACGAAGGACGTGGGCGACGACTACATGCCGACCTGGTCGCCCGATGGGTCGGAGATCGGCTTCATCGGGATGCGCGGGCGCGAGGCGCGTCTGCTCGCGGTGAACGTCGCCACCGGCGCAGAGCGTGAGCTCGCGAAGCCGAGCGGGCGCGCCGATGCACCCTCGTGGGGACCGTCGGGTGAGGTGGTCTATCACTCGGGCGGCACCACCACCAGCACGCTGGAGCGTTCGGGCAAGCCGCTCACGGGCGACGAGAACGCCTTCGCCTTCCGCGCCGGCTGGCTCTCGCCCACCGAGATCGTCTATGTCTCGGATGGCCTGATCCGCCGGCGGTCGATCGCCGGCGGCGCGGCCACCACGATCCCGTTCACGGCACGCTCGAGGTGACCCCGGCGCGCTACACCAAGCGGAAGCGCAACCTCGACTCGCGCGCCCCGCGGCGCGCGCTTGGCGTCGTCGGCCCGGCGATCTCCCCGGACGGCAAGCAGGTCGCATTCGTCGCGGTGGGCGATCTCTACGTGATGCCGATCGGCGGTGCGCCGCAGAACATCACGCACGACGAGGCGCTCGACGCCGAGCCGGCCTGGTCGCCCGACGGGCGCTACCTCGCGTGGTCGAGCGACCGCGCAGGCGGACGGCTCGACCTCTGGGTGCGCGACATGTCCACCGGCCTCGAGCGCCGGCTCACGCACACCGAGAACTCGGCGATGG
>JAOUHR010000011.1 GCA_029884515.1 Gemmatimonadota bacterium | reverse complement strand
GGGGTGCTGGATCTCGATGAGCAGCATCCGCGGGAAGCCCTGCCCCGTCCAATCCTGGTAGAACTGGTACGCCAGCTCCTGCTGGATCCGGTTGTAGCCGGCCAGGGAGAAGCGCGCGGAGTAGTCCGGCTTGAGATCTGGATCGGGCGGCGTCTCGCGCCAGCCACCGACGCCGGAAGGGAAGTGGCCGTGGTTGATCACCAGCGGGTAGCGCGCGTCGGGGTGCGAGTCGAAGCCCTCCGGGAGCAGCACCCAGGCACCGAGATACATGTCGGTGCCCCAGAATGCCGAGAGGCGTTCGGAGCGGATCCGCACGTACTTCACGTACTTCGTCTCCTGTTTCGCAAAGTCCTCGACCGGCGGGATCTCCTGGTCGAGCGCGAGGCGCACCACACTGTTCGCGGCGATCGTGACCGTGGCCGCGCGCGAATGGAGGTTGCCGGGCTTCTGCGTCATCTGTTGCCCCTCGCCGCGGTCCGGCGGGAGCTTCACCGTGTGGCCATCGCTGCGCCTGAACGTCTGGTAGCGGTTGAGCATGGCCTGCACGCGGTAACGACCGGGCTTGAGGGCGCGGAGCGACTCGAGCGGATAGCCGAATGCGTTCGCATCCACCATCTGCGGTGCGCCTGCTCGCCAGCCGTCGACATCCACGCCGAACACCTGTGCGGTGGCCACGTTGTCGCTCACCTGGAGCCGGGGGTCACCTGCGGTGTCCGTGGAGATGTAGACCAGGAGCCGGCCGTCGAGCGGCGCTGTCGAACGCTCGGCCGGGAAGGTGACGGTGAAGCGGGGCTGGGCTCGCGCGGTGGACGAGGAGAGCGCGCAGGCCGCAAGCAGGCACGCAAGAACTCGTGGGCCGGTCATGAAGGTATTCCTCTTCCTCTTATGGAAAGAGCGGCGGTGCGTGGCGCTTCTTGGTGGCCTGCTCGAACGCATAGGCGATCGCGATGAGCCGGGGCTCGCTGCACGCGACGCCGGTGAAGCTCACGCCGTACGGCGCCGGCCGCGGCTCGAACCCTTCCGGGAAGGCGTTCGCTCCGCCTCCTCCACCACCCCCGCCGCCGGCACCCACTGGCAGGAACGCGTAGGGCACCGTGATCGTGGGATAGCCCGCGCGCGCGCCGATGTTCGCCGGGCTCACGCTCGGGAAGAGGAGCGCGTCGAGCCGGTGCTCCTTCACCACGGCGTCGAGCCCGTTGGTGGCCGAGAGGAGGACGTCCTTCCGGCGGTCGGCCTCGTACTTCGCGCGGTCGCCCTGCACGCTCATCTCGTCGGAGACGTCGAGCTGCGCCTGACCGTACTTGATCGCACCGGCCTTCTGGTGCGCGATGTTCCACTGCCGGAGCTCGGTGAGCGACTTGACCGGCGCCCGGTCGCCCAGCGAGGCAAGCCAGGTGTTGAAGTCCCGCTTCATGCCGTACTTGAAGGAGATCGAACAGTCGGCGTCACGCCCCTTCGCCTCATCGAGGCCGCTGCAGACGCCCCAGTTGAGGAAGTTCATCGTGGGGTCCTTCTCCACGATGCTCGGGATCTCCGCGGGGTCCACGATCACGGCGCCCTGCGCCTTGAGCACGGCGAGCACCTCGTCCATGACTTTGCGCTGATCATCGCGAAGGCCGCCGCGCGGGTTGGTGCCGCCGGGTGACGCAGGCGCGGTACGATCATAGAAGAAGGCGCGCGGGATGCCGATGCGCGCGCCCTGGAGCGCCTTCGCGTTCAGGAACGCCGTGTAGTCGTTGCGCGGCGGCGGCGGGCAGGCCTTGGTGGCCGCGTCGTTCGGGTCGGGTGCGGTGCCTTCCATCGCGCCCAGCATGATGGCGGCGTCGCTCACCGTGCGGGCGATCGGTCCTGGCGTGTCCTGGTCGGCGGTGATCGGGATGACGCCGTAGCGGCTGACGCGCCCGACCGTGGGCTTGATGCCGACGAGCGCGTTCTGGTGCGACGGGCTCAGGATCGAGCCCGAGGTCTCGGTGCCGACGTTCGCGGCCCAGAAGCTCACGTTGGTGCCGACACCGGAGCTCGAGCCGCCGGTGGAGAGCACGGGGCGGCCGTCAAAGAAGTTGTCGCGCGGGTCGCGCCGGGGGTCCCACGGATTGAAGCCGTACCCGGTGAGGGCGTTGTAGTTGGTCGGCATCCCGCTCGCGACCCAGTTGGCGAGTTCGGTGAGCTGCGTCTTGGCGATGATGATCGCGCCGGAGGCCTTGAGGCGCGCGGTGAGCGTCGCGTCGTAGGGGGGCACGAGATCGGCGAAGGCGAGCGCGCCGCCGGTGGTGGGCATCTCCGTGTCGTGGATGTTGTCCTTGAGGGCGACGGGGATGCCGTGCAGCGGCCCGAGGATCCGGCCCGCCGCGCGCAGGCGGTCGAGCGAGTCGGCGATCTCGAAGACATGCGGGTTCACGGTCACGATCGCGTTCAGCTGGTCCTCATAGAGCGCGATGCGGTCGAGGTAGAGTCGCACCAGCTCGCGCGACGTGATGCGGCGCTGCTCGAGCGCGGTCCGGGTGTCGGCGATGCTGGTCTCGACCACCGAGAAGGGCGCGGCGGCGGGCGCGGTGCGGCGCTGGCCCTGCGCGATGCCTGCGAATGAGGCGAGACAGAGGCCGGCGAGGGCGCACGGCAGGAGCGAGCGGCGAAGCGTGGTCATGGTGGGGTGGCTCTTGGCGTTCGAGTCGTGGGAGGTCACGGTGGCCATTCAATAGATGCCGAGGTCGTGCGCCGATTCGAGTGGCCGCGTGTACCCTGCGGCCCGGATCTCGGCGAGGAGGCGCACATCGTCGACCCCGCTGTACAACTGATGATAGAGCAGGAGCAGCTTCGGCGCAGCGCGCATGCCGAGTGCCGCGAGTTCCATCGTGGTGGTGTGGGCCGCGTGGTGGTAGGCCTGCCAGTCCGGTGTGCGCTGCGCGAGCCCCTCCGCCGAGATGACCTCGTGCACGAGGAGGTCGCACCCATTGCAGGCCGTCACCACCGCGTCGCTCGCGCGGGTGTCGCCCGAGATCACGATCGAGCGGTCCGCGGAATCGAAGCGGTAGCCGAACGCGTATTGCCAGTCGCCGTGCGGCACCGCGAAGGCAGTGACCGTGACGTTGCCGTCGCTGAACACCTGGCCCGGCGCGACCTCGTGCACGTTCACCTTCCAGCCGTTCGGCGTCGCGGGCTGGCGGCCGGTGAGCCGGTTGTGGAGGTCGGCGTCGTAGGCGGCGAGGAGGTGCTCGACCATCGCCTTGGTCCCCGGCGGCCCGTACACCTCGAGTGGCACCTCGCGCTCGAGCACCCAGGGCGTGAGCATCACGTCGGGGAGCCCGATGGTGTGGTCGGAGTGGAGGTGCGTGAGGAAGAGCACGTTCAGGTTCCTGGCCGCGAGCGCACTCATGCCGCGCTGCGCCATCGTGGCCGCGCGGCGGACGAGTCCCGGGCCGGCGTCCACGAGATATGCCTTGCCGTTCCGCACCACCGCGACCGACGGGCCGCTGCGCTCCGGATCGGGGTTCGGCGTGCCGGTGCCGAGCATCACGAGCTGCGTGGTGTTCGGTGGCGGCGCGGTCGAGGCGGGCTGCTGTGCTCCGCCCGTCGACACACAGGTGACCAGCATCAACAGGGCAACGGGGGGCATGAGATTCGACATCAGGACCTCGGAAGGGTCGGCGACGAGCGCGCGCAATCGTAGCCCATCGCCCATCAAGTCGCGACCATGCGGATTGTCGTGCACACTGTCGTTACCTCACACCTCACACCTCTCACCTGACGAGCGGCTTGAACTTGATCCGATGCGGCTGGTCCGCGTCGGCCCCCTTCCGCCGCTTCAGGTCCTCGATGTAGGCGCCGTAGTTCCCCTCGAACCAGACCACCTCCGAGTTCCCCTCGAACGCGAGGATGTGCGTCGCCAGCCGGTCGAGGAACCACCGGTCGTGCGAGATCACCACCGCGCAGCCGGAGTAGTCGGCAAGCGCCTCTTCCAGCGCGCGCAATGTGTCCACGTCGAGGTCGTTGGTGGGCTCGTCGAGGAGCAGCAGGTTGCCGCCGCTCATCACGGTCTTGGCGAGGTGCAGCCGGTTCCGCTCGCCCCCCGAGAGCACGCCCACCTTCTTCTGCTGGTCGGTGCCCTTGAAGTTGAAGCTCGCGAGGTAGGCGCGGCTGTTGATCTCCTTCTTCCCCACCACGATCAGCTCGTTGCCGTCGGAGATCTCCTCCCACACCGTCTTCTTGGGGTCGAGCGTGCGGGTCTGGTCCACGTAGGCCAGCTTCACCGTCTCTCCCACCGTGAGCGTCCCGGCGTCGGGCTGCTCGTGGCCGGTGATCATCCGGAAGAGCGTCGTCTTGCCTGCGCCGTTGGGCCCGATCACGCCGACGATCCCGCCGCGCGGCAGCGAGAAGTCGAGCGACTCGATCAGCAGCTTGTCGCCGTAGCCCTTCCTGAGCTTCTTGGCGATCACCACATCGTTGCCGAGACGGGGCGCGGGCGGGATCACGATCTCGTTCTGCGCGATCCTCTCGTTCTGCGCCTCGCTCGCCAGCTCCTCGTACTTCTGCAGGCGCGCCTTGCTCTTGGCCTGCCGTGCGCGCGGCGCCATGCGCACCCACTCCAGTTCGCGCTCCAGGGAGCGCTGCCGCGCCGATGCGATCTTCTCCTCCTGCGCGAGCCGCGTCCGCTTCTGGTCGAGCCAGGCGGAATAGTTGCCCTCGTAGGGCACGCCGCGCCCGCGATCCAGCTCGAGGATCCACTTGGCGACGTTGTCGAGGAAGTACCGGTCGTGCGTGATCGCCACCACGGTGCCGGGGAAGCTCTCGAGGAAATGCTCCAGCCAGGCCACCGACTCCGCGTCCAGGTGATTCGTCGGTTCGTCGAGGAGGAGCATGTCCGGCTCCTCGAGCAGCACGCGGCAGAGCGCGACGCGCCGCTTCTCGCCGCCCGAGAGCGTCTTCACGCCCGCGTCCGGCGGCGGGAGCCGCAGCGCATCCATCGCGACCTCGATCTTGTTGTCGAGGTTCCAGAGGTCGTGCGCGTCGATCTGCTCCTGCACCCGCCCCTGCTCCTCGATCAGCTTCGTCATCGCGTCGTCGTCCATCGGCTCGGCGAACTTGAGCGAGATCGCCTCGTACTTCTTGAGGAGGTCGCGCTGTTCCTTCACCGCGAGCTCCACGTTGCCGCGCACCGTGAGCGACTCGTCGAGATGCGGCTCCTGCGGCAGGTAGCCGATGCGCGTGCCCTTGTGGGCCCACGCCTCGCCCTGGAAGTCGGTGTCGACGCCGGCCATGATCTTGAGCAGCGACGACTTGCCCGCGCCGTTCGGCCCCAGCACGCCGATCTTCGCGCCCGGATAGAAGGAGAGCCAGATGTCGTCGAGGATGATGCGCGAAGGTGGGATCACCTTCTTGAGCGCCTTCATCACGTAGATGAACTGTGGAGCCACGGCGGTGCTGGGGTGTGGAGACGGTGGACGATGGACGGCGGACGGTGGGGGCACGCGTCCGCATCCGCACCGCCTCAAGCTAACGGGGCGGGCTTCCCATCAGCAGGCCGAGGAACTCGGCGTCGTCGAACTGCTTGCCCACGCTGTTCCCGAACCGCACCACCACCATCCGGCGCGACGGGATCACGTAGAGCCGCTGCTTGAACGCGCCGGCGGCGGTGACCATTCCCTCGAGGCCGGGCACGCGGTCCATCCCGCCCATGTTGTTCTGCAGCTGTCGGATCTCGGCGCGCAGCTCGGGCGGCACGTCCACGTTGAGCCACCAGGTGATCCCGTAGGCGGGGTTCACCGCGGAGCCCTTGAAGAGTTCCTGCAGGAGGTCGGCCGGCACGACCTGCCTGCCGCTGGCCACGCCACCCAGGCGCACGAACTCGCCGAGCTTGGCCCACTCGCGCGCGGTGAGGTACGCGCCGTGCGGCAGCTGCGGCTCGCCCTGCGCCATCCCGCGCCAGAAGCCGGTCTTGATCGCGATCGGGCCAAGCACGCGGCGCTGCAGGTACGCGCCGACCGTCTCCTTCTGCGGCGCGAGCTTCCGGCGCATGAGTTCGCCGAACACCTGGAAGGGGATGGGTCCGTACTGGAACCTCGTGCCCGGCGCGGCGGTCATCGCCCCCGTCACCGCCTCGGCGTACGACGGCGGACTGAGCTGCGGGCCGCCCTCGATCCCGCTCGTGAGCGAGAGGAGCTGGCGGATGGTGATCGCGGCGCGCTGCGGGTCGTTCTGCCACTCGCGGATGGTCTGCGAGACGGGCTCGTCGAGCGCGAGCAGTCCGTCCTCCACGGCGGCGATCGCCATGACGCCGGTGAAGCTCTTGGTGCCGCTGGCGAGGAGGTGCGTCTTGTTCGCCGCGCCGCTGTTGTGGTAGTCCTCGAACACCACGCGGCCGTCGATCATCACGAGCACGGCGTCGCCGCGTTCTCCCTTCGAATACTCGGCGGCCCGGCGGAAGGCGTCGAGGTCGGGGCGCTGCGCGAGGAGGGGCATCGCGGCGGCGAGCAACGCGGCGAGCAACGCGGCGAGCAACGCGGCGAGCGGCACGGCGAGCAGGAACGGGGTGGTGATCGGAACGTGGGGTGCGCGCAATCGGGGATCCGGTGTGGGTCTCACGGGATGGACGAGGCAGTGACCCGCGTTGTTACTCCGCTCCGCCGACGCCGAGCGCGCTCCCCAGCGCCCGCGTGCAGCGGATCAGTTCCGTGTCACGCAGCTGCCAGAGCCGCTCGGGGTGCGCATCGATGCTGTTCGGCGTCGCGTCGAACCCACAGGGCCCGACGCGGGCGCCCAAGTAATTGAAATAGACGGAGAGGCTCAACAGCACGGCGGCGGCGACCCGCCACGTCCTCGAGCCCACGATCGTCGCTTCCCACCCGAGCGCCAGCAGCACGATGAACGCCGGGATCGTCTCGCTGAGCAGCCGGTAGCCGAACGAGTGGCCGCCCCACCAGATCGGCCAGGCCGCATAGAGGCAGATGAGCGCGAGCGTCCCAGCCAGGAGGTAGGGGATCAGCGGATGGCGGTCCCTGCCACGCACGGCTTGCGGGACGTAGGGCAGGCTCAGCAGGAAGATCGGGCTGAACACGAAGATCCCGCGCGCCGGGCTCACCAGGAGCCCGGCGATGTTGGCGAACGGATGCGGACTGAACCGCATCTGCTGCCCCTGCCCGAGCGTCATCATCGAACCCAGCACGAACTTCGAGTAGAGTAGCAGTCCCGCCGCCGGAATCGCTGCGAACAGGCAGAACCGCACGAATTGCGCGCGGTGGTGCACCAGCACGAAGAGCGCGAGCGGGATCGCGATCAGCACGTTCGGCGGGCGGTTGAACACCGCGAACCCCAACAGCAGCCCCGCCCACGGGATCCCCGACTCCTTCTTGCGCACAAGCAGGTAGAGCGCCGCCGTGATGAAGAGCAGCGAGGGCCCGTGCTGCCACAGTCCCCGGCTCGTGACGCTCCAGACCAGCGTCCCGAACGCGTACACGAGCGCACCGAGGATCGCGGTGGTGCGTTCACGGCAGAGCTCCGTGAGCAGCAGGAAGATCAGCACCACCGAGGCGGACGCGATGAGCGCCGAGGTGAGGAGTGCGAGGAAGCTGTACCGGGCGGCGAGATCCACCTGCAGCAGGTACGCGACCACGTGCACCGGGAGGTTCAGGAGCCCCGGGATGATCGGGAAGTGCGAGACCACGCGTCCGTCCACGAGGTCCAGGTAGTAGGGCAGCGGCGTCGTGCAGAGACCGGTGACGTAGTCCGACGGCACGTGGGTCTCGGGATCCATCGGGCAGACGAACTCGTTGAAGTCGAGATTCCCCTCCACGAGGATCGAGATCGGCAGGAGCTGCGCGGGGATCGTGTCGCCCGAGCCGCCGTTCCGTGCCCCGGCCAGGAAGACCACGAGCGTCGCGAGGAAGAGCAGGACGCCGGTCGGGAGGAGCGGGCGCCGGGAACTCTCAGTGGTCATGCAGGAATATCTTACTTTGCGTCCGCCCCTGCGCGCGCCGAGCTTCCACGGACCCCATGGACTTCTCCAACATCGCCGCGCAGCTCTCGTCGAGCCCGCTCACCGCCATCCCGCTCGTCTTCCTCGCGGGCGTGCTCACGAGCCTGACGCCCTGCATCTACCCGATGATCCCGATCACCGCGGCGATCGTGGGCGGGCAGACCGTGGGCACCGAAACCCCGCCCCGCTGGCGCACCGTGGCGCTCACCCTGGCCTACGTGCTGGGCCTCGCGACGGTCTATTCGATCCTCGGGCTGATCGCGGGACTCACGGGTACGCTCTTCGGGTCGATCAGCACCAACCCCTGGCTCTACCTGGCGATGGCGAACATGCTGATCCTCGCCGCGCTGGCGATGCTCGACGTGATCCCGGTGCGGCTCCCCAACGCGCTGGTGCAGCGGGCGGCCACCGCAGGCACGGGCGGCCGCGCCGCCGGTGCCTTCGTGATGGGCTCCATGTCCGGGCTCGTCGCCGCCCCCTGCTCCGCCCCGGTGATGGCCGCCGTCCTCACCTGGGTGGGGACCACAGGGAGCGCCACGCTCGGTTTCGTGTACTTATTCGTGTTCTCCATCGGGATGTGCACCCTGCTCGTCGTGGTGGGCCTGTCGAGCGGCGCGGTCTCGCGGCTGCCGCGTGCGGGACTCTGGATGGTCTGGATCAAGCGGCTCTTCGCGTTCCTCATGCTCGGCGTCGCCGAGTGGTACCTCATCGAGATGGGTAAGCTCCTCATATGAGCAAGTCACCGCTGCGCGGCCCCGCGGCCGCGATCGCCTTCGTCCTCGCCTCGCTCACCTTCTCGCCGGATGCCGGGGCGCAGGAGAGCGGGATCGCGGTGGGCCTCAAGGGTCCCGACGCGACGATGGAGATGCTCGACGGCACGCCCGCCAAGCTCGCACCGGTGATCGCCGGCAAGCCGGCGGTGATCGAGTTCTGGGCCACGTGGTGCCCGAACTGCCGGGAGCTCGAACCCACGATGGAAGCCGCGCAGAAGAAGTACGGCACGCGCGTCGCCTTCGTCGGCGTGGCGGTGAGCGTGAACCAGTCCCCTGAGCGCGTGCGGCGGTACACCGCCGAGCACCTGCTCGGTTTCACGCACTTCTATGACCGGCGCGGCGACGCGGTCGAGGTGTACGATGTGCCCGCGACGAGCTACGTGGTGGTGCTCGACAAGAACGGCACCGTGGTCTACACCGGGCTCGGCGGGAAGCAGGACATCGAGGGGGCGATCCAGAAGGCATTGAAGTGAGCGGCGTGATCCCGCGTGTGCCGTCGCCAGGTACGTCGCGCGCGCCCGGCAACTCGCCCGGGCGCCGTCCGAACGGCACCCGCCGCTGGCTGCTCCTCACCCCACTCGCGATCGCCGCCCTCGGCTACCTCGGCGCGATCGCCTATCTCAAGCTCAACGAGCGCGCGCTCGTCTACCATCCGGACGAATACGGGGGCCGCGCGATGGTCGCTCCCGCGGCCGACCTTCGCGTCGAGCCATTCCGTGTCGCGACGTCCGACTCGCTCACCCTCGTCACCTGGGTGGTGCCTCCCGCCGACAGCGTCCGTGCGCTCGGCTACTGGATCCTCGTCTGCCACGGCAACGCGGGCAACATCTCCCTCCCGATGCGACAGGAGTGGACGCGCGCGCTCGTCGCCGAGGGTGTGGGAGTGGTCTCGTTCGACTATCGCAGCTTCGGCGCCAGCGACGACGGGCCGCTGAACGAGGCGGCGCTCTACCGCGACGCGCGCGCGGTCTACGACTGGATGGTGCGGGACCGCGGGATCCCGCGCTCGCGGATCATCATCTACGGCCACTCGCTCGGCTCCGGCGTGGCGACCGAGCTCGCGGCCAATGTCGAGGCGGCCGGCCTGATCCTCGAGGGCGCATTCACATCCGTTCCGGACGTGGGCGCGGAACGCTACCCCTGGCTCCCCGTGCGCCTCGTGGCGGGCCAGCGATTCGCGAGCGTCCAGCGCATGGACAGCATCGCGATGCCCAAGCTCCAGCTGCACGCGACCGACGACGCCGTGATCCCGCTCGAGTTCGGCCAGCGGCTGTTCGCCGCGACGCCCGCGCCCAAGGAGTTCGTGACGCTCACCGGCGGCCACGACCGCGCCTTCTCCGCCGATTCGGCCACCTACTACGGGGCGATCGGGCGCTGGCTGCGGACGCTCGCGGCGCCCGATCTCGAGTCGGCGCCGCCGGGGCTCAGTCCTTCACGCCGAGCGCCCTGAGCACCGCGTCGCGCACCGCCGGCCAGGCCACGCTCCGCGGCGCCATGAGCTCGTGGTGCCCTGCAGCCTCCACCACGATGAGCTCCATCGGGCTCCCCGACTGCTTCGCCGCCTCGGCGTGCGCATTGCGCGCGCGTTCCGGCATCACGCGATCGAACGTGCCGACCACCTGCACCTGCGGCGTCTTGAGCGGGAGGAGCTCCACCGGTGAGCCCGCGGCGTAGCGCTCCGGCACCTGCTGCGGCGTGCCGCCCATGAAGGCATCCACCACGTCGCCGCAGGTGCTGGCCGAGTAGGTGCGGAAGTCGCGCAGGTCGGCGATGCCGGCGAGCGCGATGACGGCGGTGATCGGGAGCGGGTCCTCCCGCGCGATCGGGCTCCTGGCCGGCACGCGGTGCTCCGCCGCGCCGGCGAGCCAGAGCGCGAGATGGCCGCCCGCCGAGTGCCCCACGGCGACCACGCGCGTGAGGTCGAGCGGATAGCGCTTCGCGAGGGTGCGCAGATACTCGGCGCCCTGGGCGACATCGATGAAGGTGTTCGGCCACCCGCCGCCGGGGCTGTCGGTGCGCCGGTACTCGATGTTCCAGGTGGCGACGCCTGCGTCGCGGAGCGCGTCCGCGAGCGGGGTGCTGTTCACGATCGACGCGTAGCGCTCCACCCAGCAGCCGCCGTGGAGGATGATCGCGACGGGGAACGGCCCCTTCCCGTCCGGCACGCGCAGGTCGCCGAACTGGAGTGGGTCGTCGCCGTAGGCGATCCGTGCGGTGGCCGGCTTCGACGGGAGCGTATCGACGTCGGTGGACCGGAAGAGTTGAGACTGGGCGTCGAGGTCCATCGCTGGGACTCCCGCGAGGAGGAAGAGTACCGCGGCACCGGCGACCAGCGCGTGATGATCGCCGTGGCGCGGCCTGCGACAGCCCGCGCGCGACCTCACTCCTTCCCCTCGAGCACCGCCCGGAAGAGCAGCGTCGGCGGCTGTGGTTCGCGCGTGTGGTAGACGCAGATGGTGTGCACCGTGAACGGCTCGTCCTCACGGATGGCGAGCATCTTCCTCAGGTTCGTCGCCGTGAGTGTCGGATAGAGGTTGATCGTGCAGTGCGGCGTGAAGGGGTAGCGACTCGGCAGGAACGGCAGGCCGCACGTCTTGAGCCGCTCGTGCAGGCTGCGGAGCGGCCCATGCGGATCGAGCCGCATCGAGACGATCTCGCGCTGCACGAATCGCTCCGGGGGGCCGAACTGCAGCGCGATCGGCGCGGTGGTGGCCGCGATCGGGAGGATCTTCTCCTTCATCAGCGCGACCGGGGTGTCGGGCGGGCAGGGGCCGCAGCCCGACGATCCGATCAGCGTGATGTGGGGCGGCAGGTAGCGCCCCATCTTCGGGTCGAACTCCATCTGGTGCGCATGGATGCGCTTCGCGAGCTCGCCCTCGAGTTCGGTGGTGATGAAGATCCCGCTCACCGCCATGTGAGCGAGACTCCGATGTTCGTGCTCCCCGTGGGAGAAGGCGAGAGGACGGGCCGGAGCAGGATCGCGTCCACGCGGTTGCCGGGGCGCGTCGCATGCCAGCGCGTGACCGCGAGCCCGCCCACCACACCGATGCCGGCGCCCATCGTCACATCACTCAGCCAGTGCGCATCCCGATACATCCGCGCGTACGCGGTGCCGAGCGCCATCGAGTAGGTGGTGATGCCGACGAGCCGCGCGCGACGCGGCGCACGGTGCGCGACCTCGCTCGTGACCGCCGCCGCGAACGCGAATGCCGCCGTGGCATGTCCGGACGGAAATGACTCGTAGTCGCCACCCGTCGACCAGAACCCGCGCCCGAACTCCACGTCCCATGAGTCGGTCGGTGACACGCGCGGCCGCGCCCGGCCGAACGACCCCTTCATCACCTTGGTCACCACGCTGGCCACCGTGATCGCCTCGATCGCACGCAGCCCGACGGTGGCGACGGTCTGGTTCTTCGCCCAGAGCCCCCCGCCCCACATCGCCGCGCCGAGGATCACCACGCTCGGCTGCCCCCACCCATTCCCGAGGTCGGCGAGTGCGCCGAGCGTCCCGTTCGCCTGCGACGCCGGCCCGCGCACCTCGCGCCGCACGGAGAGATCCGCGCGCTGCGCGAGCGCGGCCACGCCACCCGTGACCGCGAGCCATCCCACGTCTCGCCAGGTCACGATCGACGGTGGCGTCGCCGCGACCGGCGCCGAGCTTGCGCGGGGAGCGGTCGCCGAGTCCACTTGCGCCCGCAGCATCCCCGGCGGAAGAAGAGATGAGAGCAGAACGGCAAGGAGGAACGAACATGTGAGGCGAGGAGGATGCACGGCCCGTATCTTAGCCATGGGAGTCACCCATGGCGACAAACACTGCGCGCAGTTCCCTCACACTTCCCACCTCACACCTCCCGCCCGCCCTTTGCAGATCAGAGATTTCAACTCTCACGAAGATCGGGCGAACTGCGTCGCCCTCCAGGAACTCACCTGGGGCACCGGCTTCACCGAGAAGGTGCCCGCCGCCATGCTCCTCGTCGCGCAGAAGCTGGGCGGCGTCACCGCCGGCGCCTTCGCCGACGACGGCACCATGCTCGGCTTCGTCTTCGGTGTCACCGGCATCAAGGACGGCAAGGTCGTCCACTGGTCCGACATGCTGGCCGTGCGCCCGGAGGCGCAGGGCATGCACCTGGGCGAACGGCTCAAGGAGTACCAGCGCGACAAGTGCCGCGAGCTGGGCATCGAGACCATCTATTGGACGTTCGATCCCCTGGTCGCCCGCAACGCGCACCTGAACCTGAACCGCATGGGCGCGCGCGCCGTGGAGTTCGTCGCGGCGATGTACGGCGAGGGCACCAACTCCCCGCTCCAGGGTGACATGCCCACGGACCGCCTCGTGATCGACTGGGCCGTGGATCCGGCCAAGGCCGCGCCGCCTCTCGAGACGCTGCCGGATCAGCTCCCGCTCGCCGTCGGCGACGAGGCGCGCGAAGGCGACCTCGTGGACTCTCCGCACGTCGGCATCCGTGTCCCGCGCGACATCACCGCGCTCGCCACCAGGGACATCGCGGCCGCGCGCCGTTGGCGCTTCGCCACCCGCCGCGCCTTCGCCCACTATCTGCTCCACGGCTACACCGTGCGTGGCTTCGTCGCGGACGCCCGCGGCGGCACCTACCTTCTCTCCCGATGATCCGCATCGACCGCATCGTCCTCCGCGAGATCCGGCTCCCGCTCCGCGAGCCGTTCCGCATCAGCTCGGGCGAGATGCGCGAGCGCCGCATCATGCTCTGCGAGCTCTTCGACGCCGACGGCGCCACCACGTGGAGCGAGTGCGTGGTGGACGACGCGCCCAACTACTCGCCCGAGACGCTCGACACTGCATGGCCCACCATCGTGCGCTTCCTCGCGCCGCGCCTGCTCGGCAAGTCCATTGACGCACCGGGCGATGTGCACGCGCTGCTCGAGCAGGACGTGCGCGGCCACCAGATGGCGAAGGCCGCACTCGAGATGGGATGCTGGGCGATCGCCGCCGAACAGGCGAGGATGCCGCTCGCCCGGCTCCTCGGCGGCACGCGCGAGCGGATCGCCACCGGCATCTCGCTCGGCATCCAGCGCGACGTCCACTCGCTCATCGCCAAGGCGCAGGAAGCACTGGCCGCCGGCTACCAGAAGGTGAAGATCAAGATCGCGCCCGGTCGCGACATGGACTGGGTGCGCGCCGTGCGCACCGCCGTCGGCCCCGAGGCGCACTTGATGGCCGACGCCAACAACGCCTACACCCTCGCCGACACCGACCGCCTGCTCCAGCTCGACGACCTCGGCCTGATGATGATCGAGCAACCGCTCGCGTGGGACGACCTCGTGCGCCACGCCGAGCTGCAGGCCAAGATGCGCACCTCGATCTGCCTCGACGAGTCGATCGTCTCCCTCGAGCGCGCGCAGGACATGGTCACGCTCGGCGCCGGCCGGATCGTGAACATCAAGCCGGGGCGTGTGGGCGGATTCACCGCATCACTCCGCATCCACGACTATTGTGAGAGTGTGGGCGTCCCCGTCTGGTGCGGTGGGATGCTCGAGAGCGGGATCGGTCGCGCCTACAACGTCGCGCTCGCCTCGCTGCCCAATTTCACGCTCCCCGGTGACCTCTCGCCGAGCGC
>JAOUHR010000308.1 GCA_029884515.1 Gemmatimonadota bacterium | reverse complement strand
GCAGCGGGTGGGCGCGGCGGGCCTGGCGGCGGGCCTGGCGGCGGGCGCGGCGGGCCGGGTGGCGGGCGCGGCGGGCCGGGTGGCGGGCGCGGTGGCCCGGGCGGCGGACGCGGCGGACGCGATGGCGGCCGCGGCGGCCAGCAGGATCGCGAGGGGTCGGATCTCGTCGAGAACGTGATCGCGATCAACCGAGTCGCCAAGGTCGTGAAGGGCGGCCGGCGCTTCTCGTTCAACGCCCTGGTGGCCGTCGGCGACGGCAAGGGGCAGGTGGGTGTGGCGACGGGGAAGGCGAACGAGGTCTCGGAAGCGGTCCGCAAGGCCGTGGACGGGGCGCGTCGCAACCTGGTCAGCATCCCGATGACGGGCGCGACCATCCCGCACGCGATCGTCGGCAAGCACGGCGCCGGCGAGGTCCTGATGAAGCCGGCCGCGCCGGGTGCCGGCGTGATCGCCGGTGGCGCGGTGCGTGCCATCATGGAATGCGCCGGGATCCACGACATCCTCACGAAGTCGCTGGGCTCGACCAACCCGCACAACATGGTGCTGGCCGCGCTCGACGGGCTCACGAGCCTGACGACCGTGGAGCAGATCGCCAGGGAGCGCGGGGTCGAGCCGTCCTCGCTCGGCTACCGTTCGCGGGCCAAGTCGAAGGAGGCCGTCTGATGCCGCGGACATTCGTGTGGCACCCGGGCAAGGGTCCGAAGCACACCGAACCGAACACCCTGACCAAGGGGAAGGTCCGCATCACGCAGGTGCGGTCCGGGATCGGCCATGACAAGCGCATGAACGCGACCCTGGAGGCGATGGGCCTCCGCCACCACCAGGACTCGGTGGTGCACAAGGACTCGCCGGCCCTGCGCGGGATGATCAAGCGCGTGCGCCACCTGGTGGACGTCACGCCCGAGAAGGGGTAACCGATGAGCGACGAGAAGATCACACTCCATACCCTCGCCCGCACGCCGGGCTCGCACCGGAACCGGAAGCGCTTGGGGCGCGGCCCGGGCTCCGGCACGGGCAAGACGTCCGGCAAGGGCCACAAGGGCATCAAGGCGCGCTCGGGCCATCACGGCCATGGCGGCAACAAGCCGCACTTCGAGGGCGGCCAGATGCCGATCACGCGCCGCGTGCCGAAGCGCGGCTTCCACAACCCGGCCCGCGTCGAGTCGCAGGTGGTCGGGCTCGAGGATCTCGCGCTCGTCACGGGCGCCGAGGTCACGATGGAGACGCTCTTCGCCGCCGGTCTGGTGAAGGCCTCCAAGGGCCCCGCGAAGCTGCTGGCGAACGGTGAGATCGACCGCGCGCTGACCGTGCGCGGACTCAAGGTCAGCGCCACGGCCCGCGAGAAGATCGTGGCCGCCGGCGGCAAGATCGAGGACTAAGATGGCCCAGCCGAACCCGATGGCGGCGATGAGCAACATCTATCGCACGCCGGAGCTCTGGCAGAAGATCACGTTCACGTTCCTCTGCCTGTTCATCTACCGGCTGGGGTCGCACGTGACGGCCCCCGGCATCGACGTCACGGCGATGCTGGACTTCTTCGCCAACCAGGGCGGCGGGCTGCTGGGGCTCTACGACCTCTTCGTGGGCGGGAACCTCTCCCGCTCCACGATCTTCGCGCTCGGCATCATGCCGTACATCTCGTCCAGCATCTTCATGCAGATCGGCGCCGCGGTGATCCCGCAGCTCGACAAGATGCAGAAGGACGAGGAGGGCCGGAAGCAGATCACGCAGTACACCCGCTACGGCACGGTGGCGCTGGCCGCGGTGCAGGGCTACGGCTACGCGCTCTTCACCTCCGGCGTCTCGGGGGCGGTGCAGAACCCGGGCACCGGCTTCGTCCTCCAGATGGTGCTCTTCCTCACGACGGGCGCGCTCTTCGTGATGTGGCTCGGCGAGCAGATCACCGAGCGCGGCCTCGGCAACGGCGCCTCGCTCATGATCTTCTTCTCGATCATCGAGCGCGCCTGGCCGAGCATCTTCCAGATGTTCTCGTTCGTGTCGACCGGAGCGGTCTCGCTCCTCTCGCTGATCGGGATGACGGGCATCATGATCGGCGTGGTCGCCGGCGTCGTGGCGATGACGCTCGCGGCGCGGCGGATCGCGATCCAGATCCCGCAGCGCACGATGGCCAAGGGGCGGCAGCGCGAGGCGGCGAAGAACTTCATCCCGCTCCGCATCAACAGCGCGGGCGTGATGCCGATCATCTTCGCGCAGTCGCTCATCGTCGTGCCCGGCGCCATCGCGCAGTTCTCGGGCAACCAGGCCATGGCCGGGTTCGCCGACCTCTTCGCGCCGGGGACGCTCTGGTACTTCATCCTCTCGGCGGTGCTGATCCTCTTCTTCACCTACTTCTACACGTCCATCATCTTCAATCCGGTGGACCTGGCGGAGAACCTCAAGAAGCAGGGCGGGTTCATCCCCGGCATCAAGCCGGGCTCCAAGACGGCCGAGTACATCGACCAGGTGGTCACGCGGATCACGCTCCCGGGCGCGATCTTCCTCACCATCATCGCGCTGATGCCGATCTGGCTCGCCGACATGTTCGGCGTGCCGTTCCAGTTCGGCGGCACCTCGCTGCTCATCGTCGTGGGTGTCGCGCTCGACACGATGGCGCAGATGCAGCAGCACCTGCTGCTCCGCAAGTACGATGGCTTCATGAAGAAGGGCCGCGTGCGGTTCCGTGGGCGCGGCGCGCAGTCGTCCGGCTACTGAGGCCGATGGCGTGATCGTCGTGCTGCTCGGCCCACCGGGCGCAGGCAAGGGGACGCAGGGCGAGCGGATCGCCGACGCCCTCGGCATCCCCAAGATCGCCACGGGGGATGTGCTCCGGGCGGCCGTGAAGGCCGGCACCGAGCTCGGGCTCGCGGCCAAGGGGTTCATGGACCGCGGCGACCTCGTCCCCGACGAGGTGATCCTCGGCATCATGCGCGAGGCCCTCGCCCAGCCGGAGCAGGCCAAGGGCGTGATCCTCGATGGCGTGGTGCGCACGGTGCCGCAGGCCGAGGGGCTCGCCGCGGTGGTGCGCGCGCTGGGCCGGACGTTGGACATGGTGCTCGTGTTCGACATCGCCGACGACCTGCTCGTGGATCGCCTCTCGGGCCGCACCACCTGCGACACCTGCCAGAAGCCCTTCACCGGCCTGCGGCCGGGCGCGCCCTGCCCGGATGGCACCGGGGGCACGCTGGTGCGGCGCAAGGACGACGAACCCGAGGCGATCCGCAACCGGCTCCGCGTCTACCACGCGCAGACGGCGCCCGTGCTGCAGTGGTATGTGGAGCACGGCGCGAACGTCCAGCGCATCGACGCAGTCGGCTCGTTCGACGAAGTCACCGCCCGCGCGCTCGCGGCCGTCCGCCGGTGACGCCGCGGTGATCCAGCTCAAGAGCCCTCGCGAGCTGGAGATCATGGCGGCGGGTGGACGGATCCTCGCCGCCACGCACCAGCACGTGCAGGCGGCCATCGCGCCCGGCGTGAGCACCCTCCAGCTCGATGGGCTGGTGGAGTCCTTCATCCGCTCGCACGCGGGCGCGACGCCGTCGTTCAAGGGCCTCTACGGCTTCCCCGGCTCGGCGTGCATCTCCCTCAACGAGGAGATCGTGCACGGCATCCCGTCGGCCAAGCGGGTCCTCGCCGAGGGGGACATCGTCACGGTGGACATCGGCGTGCACTACGGCGGCTTCCACACCGACTCGGCGTGGACCTACGCCGTGGGCAGCATCACCCCCGAGACG
>JAOUHR010000307.1 GCA_029884515.1 Gemmatimonadota bacterium | reverse complement strand
GCTGGACTCAACTGTCAGCCCGCGAGGCGAGGCTGTCAGCCCGCGAGTGGAGGCTGTCAGCCCGCGAGGCGAGGCTGTCAGCCCGCGAGTGGAGGCTGTCGGCCCGCGAGGCGAGGCTGTCAGCCTGCGAGTGGAGGCTGTCAGCCCGCGAGTCGAAGCTGTCAGCCCGCGAGTCGAAGCTGTCAGCCCGCGAGGCGAGGCTGTCAGCCCGCGAGTCGAGGCTGTCAGCGCGCGAGGCGAGGCTGTCAGCCCGCGAGTCGAGGCTGTCAGCGCGCGAGTCGAGGCTGTCAGCGCGCGAGGCGAGGCTGTCAGCGCGCGAGGCGAGGCTGTCAGCCCGCGAGTCGAGCGTGGCAGCGCGCGACTTGAGGTTGGTTGCTCGACAATCGAGGGTGGCGGCCCCACACCTGACCCTCGCCGCGTCCCACTCCTGCCTCGCCGCCCGCGACTTCGGGCCGATCGGCGGTGACTCACGCCTTTCTGCTCACTCGACCCGGCTTCATATGGATGTCTCGAGATCCCCGGTCGCCGTGAATGCCCGGTTGGCCGATCCCACCGGCCAGTCCGGCATCCGCCCCCCTACCGCGGCTGACGCGCCGGACCCGGCACGCGGATCGTGAGCAGTGACTCGGCCGGCACGGTCAGCGGATCACCCGAAAGGAGCACGAACCCGGCCTTGGCCTTCGCCGCATCCACCGGCGCCTGCAGGGCACCGCCCGGTGCCAGCCAGGCGGTGTTGAGGCGCAGCAGCTCCTGCCGCACCTCGGGCGAATCCCCGCGCTCCCCGACCGCGTTGATCCCCACGAGCCCGTAGTACATCCCGAGCAGCGGCGCGCCGGGCTCCCCGAAATAGTCGGACCCCTCCACGAGCACCGCCCCCATCTGCGAGAGCCGGTCCCACGCGTACACGCGCGGGGCGCCCGCGACACCCACGCGCTGGCCGGCGAAGGTGGGCGAGACGCCGCGCGGCGTGTTGAAGTTGGACTGCACGGAGAGCGCGACGCCGAGCCGGACGGCACGCACCATGTCGACCTCGCTCGCGTACGAGAAATGCTCGATCCGGAGCCGCGTGGGCTCCACGTCGGGCCGCGCGCGCAGCACGGCCTCGTACGCGTCGAGCACCTGGTGCACGGCCTCGTCGCCGATGGCGTGCGTGGCGACGTCGATCCCGGCGTCGATCGCGCGGCGGCTCCACTCGGCGATCTCGGGCGCGTACATGCGCAGCACGCCGGTCGTGTGCGGGTCGTCCGCGTACGGATGCGAGAGCGCGGCGCCGCGACTTCCCAGCGCGCCGTCTGCGAAGAGCTTGAGGTGGGTGATGCGCACGTTGGGCGAGAGCTGCCGCGCCGCGGGCTTCATCGCCAGCACCTCCTCGGCGTACGGCGAGGGCGCGGGGATCATCAGGAAGAGCTGCAGCGGCAGGGGACGCGCGTCGTCGGCGGCGGCGAGCAGGCGCACGTAGCGCCCGAAGTCGGTGTTGAGCGCCGCGATGCCGGGGAGCGCGAGCACGCCCGCATCGTACGCGCGCGTCACGCCACGGTCGGCGAGCGCCTCGGCGCCGAGGCGCCACGCCTCGACGATCGCGTCATCCGACGGCGCAGGGACGAGCGCGAGCACGGGTTCAGTCTGTCGCTCGAGCAGTACGCCACGTCCGCCGGTCTTGAGCCCGGCACGCTTGAGTGCGGCATCGTTCACCCACAACGCGTGGCCGTCGGTGCGCGCCATCGCCACCGGCACGTCGGGCACGGCCGCGGAGAGTGCGACCGACGTCGGCAGCATGGGCGTGCCCCACGCGTCCTGGCTCCAGCCGAAGCCGGTGACGAGCCCGCCCGGCGCCGCCTTCGCGGCGGCGGCCGCGCGCGCGACGACCTCGGCCTCGGACGTCGCACCGCCCGCCGCGACATATGCCGGATCCGTCCGCTGCGACTCGCGCAGCCACCACCCCACGTTGAACACGTGCACGTGATGGTCCACGAACGCGGGTACGCGCACGCCCTCCTGCTCGGCGGGGGGCGTGGCGCAGGCGGCGACGAGGGCGAGGGCGAGGAGCGCGCAGCGGCCCGTCACGCGACTACCTCCGCGCGGCATCGGCCGCCCGCCGGGTCGCCGCCGCGGCCGCGTCGATCCTCGCGGCCACCACGGCGAGCTGTGCCCGTGCCAGCGCCCAGTCGCCGTTGTCCACCGCCTCCTGCACGCCCGGCATCGTCATCGCCGCGTACGTGTACTTGGGGGCGTAGAGCACGTGCTTGAACCAGGGGCGGCCGGGGATGCCGCCGTCGTCGAGGAGGCGCTGCTCGACGGACCGCATCGCCTCGTTCGCCGCGTGCAATCGCGCCGTGCGCGCCGCACCCTCGGGCGTCGCGAGCGTGGCCGCGAGCGCGCGCTCGAGCGCCGCGGCCGCCGCCGTCCACCGCGCCGTCGCGGCGCGCACCGCCGCCACGTCGAGGTTCCCCCGCACCGCCGAGTCCGCGGCGAGCGCATCGATGAACCCGCCCACCCGGTCGGCGTAGAGCCCGAAGTCGTGCGGATAGTGGTCCGCGTTCGCGAGCCGCATCGCCATCCGCCCCCAGACCTCGCCCATCGCGGTCATGTACTTGAAGCCGGGGTCGCCGAACTGCGTCATCCAGTGGTAGTCGTCGTAGATGGAGTGATAGACGCCATACGGGCCATTGAAGCTCATCTCCACCACGGGGAGGCCGAGGAAGTTGAGGAAGACGGTGTAGTCGGAGCCGGAGCCGAGCGCGTTGCCGGGGTAGTCGATGGGCTTCTTGACCGCGGCCTGCCGCGTGCCGCCGCCCCCGATCATCGCCTCGCGCGTCTCGGTCGCGATGGCACGGCCCCACGCGTCGAGCACGGAACCATCCTTGGTCGGGTCCTTCACGTCGCGCACGGTCTCCGTCACCAGCGCATTCAATGAAGCGATCGCGCCGGCGTCGAAGTTGGAGCCGCTCGTGGAGCCGTCCACGTTCAGGTAGGCGATCGCGTTGCCCTGCAGGTCCTTCGCGAAGTGCTCGCCCCACTCGGTGCTGCCGGTGAGGTGCCACTCCTCCGCGTCCCAGCTCGCGAGGACGATCGAGCGCCTGGGGCGCTTCCCTTCCCTGGCCATCGCGCCGAGCACGCGGGCGAGCTCCATCTGCGTGGCGGTGCCGGAGGAGGGATCGACCGCGCCGAAGACCCACGCATCACGATGGTTGCCGAGCACGACGTACTTCCCGGGCTCCTCGGTGCCGCGGATGCGGCCCTCCACCACGTAGATGGGGCGGGTGGCGCCGTCCATGTCGACCTTCACGTGCACCGTCGCGGGGCCCGAGCCCACGTGGTACTTGAAGCCGAGCGCGCCCTGCCACTCCTCGGGGGCCTCGGGGCCGCCGAGCGCGCGCAGCAGCGGCTCGGCGTCGCGGTAGCTCATCGGGACGCTGATGATCCTCGGCACCGAGGGTGAATCCTCGGCCCTGATGCGCGGTGCGCCGGGCAGCGAGGCGTAGCCGGGGGTGAGCGGATCACCGGCGATCATGAAGTCGTAGGTGATCGCGCCGCGCTGGATGTGGCTGGCCGGCCCCCAGGGCCCGACGGGGAAGGTGTCGCCCTTCACGAAGCCGTCCTGCGCCGGATCGGAGTAGATGATCATCGCCGCGAGGCCGCGCTTCTCCGCGGTGAGCGCCTTGAAGCCGCGGTAGCTGTACGGCACGGAGTAGCGCACGAGGGCGATCTTCCCCTTGAGGCTGATGCCCTGCGCCTCGAGCC
>JAOUHR010000306.1 GCA_029884515.1 Gemmatimonadota bacterium | reverse complement strand
GGTCCTGCTGGCGGGTTGCAGGCCCGGCGCGGGTGTCGCGACCGGAGCGCCGAGCTCGGAATCCGCGGTCCAACAGTTCATCTTCGCGGCGAAGGCCTCCGACCTGCAGGCGATGTCGGCCGTCTGGGGAGACCAGGAGTCGCCGACCCGTGATCGCGTGAGCCGTCAGGAACTCGAGCGTCGCCTCCTCATCATCGAGTGTCACCTACGCTCCGACGAATCTCGCATCGGACCCGCCGAGGCGGCAGAGGGTGGCCGCGTGCTCCACCGCGTGAGCGTCACCAAGGGCGACCTGCAGGCGTCGCCGGTGTTCACCACCGTGCGCAACCTGAAGGACGGCCGCTGGTACGTCGAGAACATCGACCTGAGCGTGCTCCAGAAGTTCTGTTCGGCGTCGATGCCCTCGACGCCGTCGGCCAAGCCCCCGCGCTCCGGGGCCGCGGCGCATTAGTTTTCGGTGAGTTCGACGAGGACGCCGCCGGTGGAGGACGGATGCAGGAAGGCGATCCGCTTCCCCTCGGCGCCCGGTCGCGGTTCGGTGTCGATCAGGCGGAGCCCGGCGGCGCGGCACTTCGCGAGCGTGCCGTCGAGGTCATCGACCGCGAAGCAGAGGTGATGCACGCCGGGACCGCGCTTGCGGAGGAACTTCTCGATCGGGGTCCCGGATTCGTTCGACTGCAGGAGTTCGACGAGGGTGTCGTCGGCGGCGAGTCCCCTGATGCGGGCGCCGTCGGAATCCTCGAGCGGGACCTCCGGCATCCCGAGCACGTCGCGCAGGAAGGGCAGGAGGCCGTCGAACGTCTCGACGGCGATGCCGACGTGGGCGACGCGGGTGCCGCGAGTGGTGGAAGCGTTCATCTTTCCTGGTGGTCCTGGTGGCGAGTGCGGTCGGGCTCGCAGGGGTCACCGTAACGTTAGCGAGGCGCAGCGGTGCGTGTCACCGCCGGCGCCTGTATGGGGAGCCAGCAGCGATGTCGAAGACGATGGCGGTGACGGACGATTCCTTCCTGGTGGAAGTGGAGCAGCACAGCGGCCTGGCCGTCGTGGACTTCTGGGCGACCTGGTGCGGCCCGTGCCGCATGATCGCCCCGATCCTCGAACAGTTGAGCGAGGAGTTCGCGGGCAAGGTGAAGGTGACCAAGCTCGACGTGGACGCCAACCAGAAGACGGCGATGCGCTTCCAGGTGCGGTCGATCCCGACCCTCCTCTTCTTCAAGGACGGGAAGCTCGTGGACCAGGTGATCGGCGCGGTGCCGAAGCCGGCGCTCGCGGCCAAGTTCGCCCAGCACGCCGCGTGAGGCCCGTGCGGGGGTGAAGCCCCACCAGCGCGACGCCCTCCGATACCCGGCCAAGCGGGTCCTGCTCCAGCGGACCCGCTTGGCGTACGTGCACCTGCAGAACCTCCTCACCGACGCCAAGCGCGACCGCTCAGCCCGCGTCTACGGCTACGTCGCCGTCTGGCTCCCCGAGGAGCTGATCACGCTCTACATGGAAGAGGGCGAGGTGGTGAATGCGACCACCACCGACGATGCCACCGCGTTCGAGCCGATCGCCATCAGCGATGCCGTCTCGCGCGTGCCCAACTCCGCCGAGTACGGGAGCGTCTGTTTCCACGAGGCGTCCGACGAGCAGATGGACCTGATGTTCGCCACGCAGACGGGCGCGCCGCTGGCCTGGCCGCGCGAACTCGCGACCAACGACGCCGACGCCCTCCTTGCCTACCTCTACGCCACGATGCACGACGGCGCGGTGGAGGTGCAGGCCGCCGGCGCCGTGCATTACGTGGTGGTCGCGAGCGGCAAGCCCGTGCGCGGCTACTTCTCCGACCGCCCGGCGGGGGACATCGTGCCGCACTTCCACGCGGTGCTCGACGCGCTCTCGAGCGCGGGGCCGCCGCTGGTGCGCCTCTGGCCCCGCGTCGACGCGCTCCCCGCGCAGGCCGCGCCGGCGATGATCCAGTCGTACCGCGACCTCGTGCACGGCCTCGAGGCGCGGCTCGCCGAGCTCGGGTTCGGTGGTGACACGGGGAGCGTGGAGAAGGCGCGCCGGAAGCTGGCGAGGACGTACCCGATGCTCGAGCGCTTCTCGCCGGCGCTGCCCGAGGTGCGCGATCCGGTGACCGACGCCGAGCACCTGACCTCGGCGATGGGCGCGTGGGTGGGTGAGGCGCTCGTCGCGGTGGTGCCGGCGGGGCTCGACCCGGCGGACGTGATCCGCGAGGTCACCGGTCCGCGGCACCATCTCTTCCAGGCCGCCGGCTTCTACGAGGCGTTGCCGTGGAAGATGGAGTGGTGACCTCCGCCGCGGCGGCGACGCCCGGGACGCTCCACATCGTCAGCACTCCGATCGGGAACCTCGGCGACCTGAGCGCGCGGGCGGTGGAGGTCCTCGGCTCCGTGGCCGCCATCCTCGCCGAGGACACGCGGCACTCGCGGGTGCTGCTCACGCACCACGGGATCCGCACGCCCCTCCTCGCCCACCACGAGCACAACGAGGCGCGGAGCACGCCGGGGTTCGTGGCGCGGCTCCTCGCGGGGGAGTCGCTCGCGCTGATCAGCGACGCCGGGACCCCGCTCCTCTCGGACCCCGGGGCGCGGCTCGTGCGCGCCGCGATCGATGCCGGCGTGCCGGTGTCGCCGGTGCCGGGCGCCTCGGCGCTGCTCGCCGCGCTGGCCGGGGCCGGGCTCGACCTCGCGCGCTTCACCTTCCATGGATTCCTCGCACGGAAGGGGAAGGAACGCACGGCCACGCTGGCGGAGATCGCCGCGAGCGCCCACACCTCGGTGCTCTACGAGTCCCCGGCGCGGGTGGCTGACACGCTCTCGGCGCTGGCCGAGGCCGGGGCGGGGGCGCGCGCCGCCGTGGTGGCCCGGGAGCTCACCAAGCAGTTCGAGGAGTTCCGCCGGGGAACGGTGGACGAACTCGCCGCGTACTACGGGGCACACGAGGCGCGCGGCGAGATCGTCGTGGTGGTGTCGGGCGCACCGGCGCCCACGACGGATGAGGAGTCCCTGCGGGCGCGCGCGGCGACGCTCCGCGCGGCGGGGAAGACCGCGCGCGACGTGACGAAGGACCTGATGGAGACCGCGGGTGCGCCGCGGAACCTCGCCTACCGGATCGCCCACGAATGATGCGCCGCCTCCGTCCGCTCCTCGCCCTCGCCGGCCTCGTGCTCGTCACGGGCGCGGGCGCTGCACCGCGGCTCGCCGTTGCCCGGCTGCAGTACGAGGGTGACGACTGGTACGCGAACCCGTCGAGCCTGGCGAACCTGATCCGGGCGATCCGCGAGCGGACCACGCTGGGCGTCGAGCCGCGCGAGGTGCGGGTCACGCTGCTCGACGAGCGGCTCTCCGACTATCCGTTCATCCACCTCACCGGGCACGGCAACATCAAGTTCAGCGACCCCGAAGTGGCGCGGCTGCGCGAGTACCTGCTGCACGGCGGGTTCCTCCACGCGGACGACAATTACGGGCTCGACGAGCATTTCCGCCGGGAGATCGCGAAGGTGTTCCCGGACCGGCCGCTCGTGGACGTGCCGCTCGACCACCCGATCTACCGCATCGTGTACCCCTTTCCCGACGGCATCCCCAAGATCCACGAGCACGACGCCAAGCCGGCGCGGGGGTTCGGCATCTTCATCGGGGACCGGCTGGCCGTGTACTACTCGTATGAGAGCGACCTGGGGAATGGCTGGGAGGACATCGGCACCTATGCGGACGACCCGCCGGACGCGCACGAGCGC
>JAOUHR010000305.1 GCA_029884515.1 Gemmatimonadota bacterium | reverse complement strand
CCGACCGTTCAGCGCGTCGCCTTCCAGCGCGTCCCGCCCGGGGTGTCCTCGATGATGACCCCCTTGGCGTCCAGCGCGTCACGGATCGCGTCGGCCGCGGCGAAGTCCCGCCTGGCCCGCGCCTCCGCACGCGCGACGAGTTGCGCCTCCACCCACACCGCCAGTTCGCCGTCCGCCGCCACCGGCTCCGGCACCAGGTCGAGGATGCCGTCCACGAGCGCGAACACCTCGCGCGCGCGGTGCACGGCCCCCGCATCCGTGCCCCCCGCATCGAGTTCCTTGTTGGCCGCGCGGATGAACTCGAAGAGCGCGGCCATCGCCCCCGGCGCGTTCAGGTCGTCGAAGAGCGCCGCGCGCACCTCGTTCTCGAGCCGGTCCGCGGCGTCCTCGAGCCCACGGGTGCCGTGCGTCGCCGCCGAGAGGCGCTCCACGAAGTCCCGGATCCGGCGCACCGCCTCGACGGACCCCTCGAGCGCGTCGCCCGAGAGGTTGAGCTGCTTGCGATAGTGCGTCGAGTACACGAAGTGCCGCACCGCCGCGCCGCTCACGCCCTCGGCGCGCAGGTCGGCGACGTTCTGCACGTTCCCCACCCGCTTCGCCATCTTCGCGCCGTCGGTGAGGAGGAACTCGCCATGGCACCAGCAGGTGGCGAAGGGCTTCCCCGTCGCCGCCTCGCTCTGCGCGATCTCGTCCTCGTGGTGCGGGAAGATCAGGTCGATGCCGCCGGTGTGGAGGTCGAGCGTCTCGCCGAGGATCGCCATCGCCATCGCCGAGCACTCGAGGTGCCACCCGGGGCGGCCCCGTCCCCAGGGCGAATCCCACGCCGCACCGCACGCCTCGTCCTCGGGCTTGGCCGCCTTCCAGAGCGCGAAGTCCTGCGCGTTCTCCTTGGCGTAGTCGTCCTGCGCGACGCGCGCACCGGCCTTGATCTCGCGCGTGTCGAGCCGCGAGAGCTTGCCGTACCCCGGGAACTTCGCGATCGCGAAGTACACCGAGCCGTCCTCGGCCTGGTAGGCGACCTTGTTGCGCACCAGCCGCTCCACCAGCGCGATCATCTGCGGGATGTAGGCCGTGGCGCGAGGATAGTGCTCGGCGTCCTCGATGCGCAGGTACTTCCGGTCCTCGTGGAAGATGCCCGCGACCGGATCGGTCACCTCGCGGATCGTCTTCCCCTGCTCCGTCGCGCGCGTGATGATCTTGTCGTCGACGTCGGTGAGGTTCATCACCTGCTCCACCTTCCAGCCGCGGAGCCGCAGCGTGCGGCGCAGCAGGTCGGTGAAGAGGAAGGTGCGGAAATTCCCGAGGTGCGCCGGGTTGTACACGGTGGGACCGCACGAGTAGAGCTTCACCGTCTCGCCGTCGGCGGGGGTGAAGGGCTCGATCTGGCGCGCGAGCGTGTTGTAGAGGCGGAACCCGGGCATCCGGGTAAGCTACGGACGCGTCTCGTGCCCCGGCAACGGCGACGACGCGCCCCGCAGCGCTCGCCCGTCGGGCGCGGCGTGTGCTCCGGTCGCGCGCTCCTCGGTCTCTCCTTCCGCGGTCACGCGCTCCTCGGCCACGCGTGACGCGCGCACCCGCACGCCGGCGTCCCGGAACAGCGCGAGCACCGACTCGGGCGTCGTGCCTCCGAGCGACACCCGCAGTCGACGGCCGCGTCGGGCCAGGCTCGGGAGCCGGCTCGCCAGGCGCAGCATGGCGTCCTCGGGACTCCGCACCGAGAGCTCGAGCACGCTCCGCGACGGCGCCCGCGGCGGCACGAGCCGCCCGCGCTCCAGGCGCACGATGCGGTCGGCGACGTCGAGCGACGCGATCGTGGCCTCCTCGCGGGTGGCGACGAGGACGGCGATGCCGCGCGCGGCCACGCGGCGGAGGAGCGCGGCCCCGGCGCGGCGCTCCTCCGGTCCGCAGAAGGCGAGCGGCTCCTCACAGCAGACGAGGCGCGGCTCGGCGAGCAGCGCCTGCGCGACCACCACCCGCAGGCGATCGATGGCACTGAGCTCCCCGAGGCGCGCGCGCGAGCGCCCCCGCAGGCCGACCGCTGCCATCAGCGGAACGAACCGCGTGCGCCGCGGCGCGTCCGCGGTGCGCAACGCGAGCACGTCGGCGTGGAAGACGAGCGCCTGGCGTACGGTGAGGAAGTTGTACTCCCAGGGGCGCGCCCCGACCAGCTGCGGCCGCACCGCCGCCGCGTCGTCAACGCCGGCCCACCGCACCGTGCCGCCCGAGGGCGCCACCTGTCCGGTGGCGACGAGGAGGAGGGTGCTCTTCCCCGCGCCGGCGCCACCCGTGACCGCGACCACCTCGCCCGCCTGCACCTCGAGCGAGCAGGCATCGAGCGCGGTCTCCTCCACGCGGCTGCCGAGGATCCCGACGCGCCAGCGGCGCGTGACGGCCCGGAGCGAGAGGATCGGGAATGCAGGGGGGCCGGACATGCGCGGAAGGTCGTGTCGCGCGCGGCACCCCCCGTCACCACGCGAGTGCCCTTCGCATCCATTTCACCACCGGAGCGCCCAGCGGCCGGCGAGGGGCCGGCGAGGGGCCGGCGAGGGACCGGCGAGGGGCCGGCGAGCCGGGGGCGCCGGCGAGGGCGCCGGCAACGCTAGGACGCCGGCGCCTCGGGGAACTCGCCGCTGCGGCGCTCCGCCTCCTTCTGCTCCCGTTTCTCCCGCCGCGAGAGCACCGGCTGCAGCACCGGCTTCGCCGAGGCCGCGTCCTGGTAGACGCGCACGATCAGCACGCGGCGCACGAGCACCATCGCAACGGCGAGCGTCGGCACCGCGACCAGCAGCCCGAACGGCCCGAGCAGCTTGCCGCAGATCAGGATGCTCATGATGGTGAGCACCGGCGGCAGGTCCACGCGGCGGTGCATCAGGAGTGGGATCACGAGCTGGTTCTCGGCGATGTGGATGATGGCGCCGAGGAGGATCACGAGGAGCGCGCGGGTGCCGCCGTCCGGGCCGGGGAGCACGAAGAGCGCCGGCAGGAGCGTGGAGATGAAGGTGCCGAAGAAGGGCACGATCGCGACGATGCCGGTGAAGATCCCGAAGGCGAGCCAGTACGGCACGTCGAGCAGCCAGAGGCCGACGGCGGTGAGCCCGGCGAGGGTCGTCATCGCGAGCATCTGCGCGATGGTCCAGGCGCGGAGCGTCGAACTGAGCGCCGTGATCACCTCCACCGCCGCGTCGCGGTAGACGGGGGGCGTGACGGCGATGGCGAGCTCGCGATAGAGGTCGGGACGGAGCGCGAAGTAGATCGCCATCACCAGGACGGCGACGAGGTTGATGACGAGGTGCAGCGTGTCGAAGAGGCGCGGCACGAGCTCTCCGACGAGGCGCTGGGCCTCCTCGAGCCCCACGGCGAAGATCCGGTGCTGGCCGGGGACCAGCACGTCGGACATGCCCGGCATGCTCGCCACCACGCGGTCGAGGCCGCGCTCCCACTCGCCCACCACCTGCGGGAGCACCGTGATCAGCTGCCGGGTCTGCTCCAGCACGGGCGGGATGAGGAGCGCGCCGATGGCGACGAGCACCGCGATGGTGCCGACGACGGTGAGGGCGAACGCGGCCGGGCGCGGCATCCGGGTGCGCGCCACCAGCAGGTCGGTCACCGCCGAGAGGTAGACGGCGAGGAGGAGCCCGAGGAAGAGCAGGAGCAGCAGGTCGGCGATGGTGCCGGCCAGCCAGACGAGCAGGATGGTGACGAGGATCGCGGTGAAGCCGGGAAGGATCCGGACCTTCTGCACCGCA
>JAOUHR010000304.1 GCA_029884515.1 Gemmatimonadota bacterium | reverse complement strand
CGCAGCCGTCCACGGCGAGCGGCATGTCATCGAGCGGCACGCCCGTCCAGGCGGAGACCTCGCCGACGCAGGACCGCTGCACGGGATGATCGGCCTGCTCGTAGCCGCGCGTGGCCCAGCCGCCCGTCTTGGCGCGGGCGAGCATCGCGGCGTGCTTGCCCGAACAGTTGTTGTGGAGCCGCGAGAGCGGCTGTCCACTCTCGCGCCACAGCTTCGCGCCGCGCACGGAGAGGGGTTCGTGGGGGCCGCAGGCGAGGTCGCCTTCCTCGAGGCCGAGCGAGGCGAGCATGTCGCCCGCGAGGGCGACGTGCTCGGGCTCGCCGCCGTGCGAGGCGCAGGCGAGGGCGAGCTCACGATCGCCCCAGCCGAGGTCGTCGAATCCGCCCGAGGAGAGGAGCGGCATCACCTGGAAGAACTTCGAGCAGGACCGCCAGAGCGAGACGAGCCCCACGTCCCGCGCCGCACCCACGAGCACCTCGTCCTCGCCGATCACCGCCGCGTGCACTCGGTGCCGCGATTCGACGATCTCCCCGCGGGTGACTTCGACGTCCAGGTTCAAGGCGAGCATGGTCCCTGAATGCTAGTCGGTCGGGACGGTGCCAGAGGGATTCGTGCCGCTCACCATCGCGAGGAGCGCCGCGCGCGTGTTGCGCGCCGGGTCCTCGAGCACCGCGTCGAGCAGGCGCTGCAGCGTCTCCCCGATGGCGCGGCCCGGCGCCACACCCGCGCGCCGGAGGTCGTCGCCGTCCACGGCGAGGTCGGCGAGGGCGATGGGGTCGCGCCAGGCGATGCGCATGGCGCGGCGGTAGAGGGCGATGCCCCCGAGGCGGTCGGCGCGGCCCTCCGCGGCCGCCCGGGCCCAGAGCAGTCGGGCGAGCGCGGGCACATTCAACCGGCCCACCTCCGCGACCAGCCGCCGGAGGGCGACGTCGCTGGGTGGCGGCAGTAGCGGCAGCGGCCGGCCGGCGCCTCCTCCATCGCCGCGGTCACCGGCGCGATCCCCGCCAGTCCTCCCATCGCTGCCGAGCGAGACCTTCGCCGCCGACGCCGCGAGTTCCAGCGTGCCGCGCACCTCGACGTTCGAGAACTTGAGCGTCTTGAGCGTGCGCTCGAGGTCGCGCGCCGGAGCCGCGGCGGGCTCCACGAAGAGCGCCGCGAGACGGAGCATCCGCCGGAGCGGTCGCCCGGCCGATCCGGGAGGCGCGAGATGGTCGAGCGCGGCGAAGCGCTCGCGCGGCGCGCCCGCGATCGCGGGCACCAGCGTCGAGAGGATCCCGGCGTCGCGATAGCGCTCGAGCGTGGCCGCGGGCGCAGCCACCTGTTCCATCACCTTCTCGAGTTCCTGCTTCACGCGCTCCATCGAGAGCCGCCCGAGGTGGGGCGTGCTCTCGCGGATCGCCGCCCACGTCGCCGGCTCGATGGAGAACCCGAACCGGCCCGCGAAGCGCAGCGCGCGCAGCGCGCGCAGGCGATCCTCCCGCATCCGCTCGGCTGGTTCACCCACGCAACGCACGAGGCGCCGCGCGAGGTCGCCGCGGCCGTCGAAGGGATCGCGCACCTCGAGCCGTTCCGCGTGCACCGCGATCGCGTTGATCGTGAAGTCGCGCCGCGCCAGGTCCTCCTCGAGCGAGGCGCCGAACCGCACCACCGCATGCCGCCCGTCGGTCTCCACGTCGTGCCGGAAGGTCGTCACCTCATGCAGCACGCCCGCCGCGTCGAGCACGCCCACCGTGCCGAACTTGAGCCCGACGGGCACGGTGCGCTTGAAGAGCTTCTGGACCTCCTCCGGGTGCGCCGAGGTCGCGATGTCCCAGTCGAGCGTCCGGATGCCCAGGAGCGCGTCGCGCACGGCGCCGCCGACACACCAGGCCTCGTGCCCCGCGCGTTCGAGCTTGCCGCAGATCTCGCGGATCGCGTCGGGCGGCTTGAGGCGGGGCTCGGCGGTCATCCGCGAAAGATGCCCGCGGTCACACTCCGGCGCGACGGGGCTGGATGGTGCCCAGCGCGAGTCCGGTGAGCACGATCGCGCCTCCGACGAGGGTCCACACACCGGGGATCTCGCGGATGCCCGGCAGGACCGCGGCCAGCAGCGTCGCGCCCACCGGCTCGGCGAGGATCGCGAGACTCACCACATACGCCGGCACGTACCGCAGTGCCCAGTTGAAGCCCGTATGGCCGAGCAGCATCGGGCCCACCGCGATGCCGAAGAAGAGCGGCCACTCCCGCGGCGGCTGCGGCCAGAGCGTGACGTCGTTGAGCGCGGCAAGGAGGAGCAGCACCACCAGCGCCGCCGAGTAGACGAGTCCGGCGTAGGGCCAGATGGAGAGGCGCTGCCGGAGGGACCGGCCGACGAGGTAGTAGACACCCACCGTGACCCCGCCGAGGAAGGCGAGTCCGTCGCCAACGAGGGCGCGGCCGCTCGCCGCGAAGGGCCCGCCCGCCCCGGTTCCCCGGTCGCCCCACGCGACGAGCAGCGCCCCGAGCATCGCCACCGCGATGCCCGCGAGCTGGCGCGCGTTCGGCCGTTCGTGGAGGAAGAGCGCCGACCCGGCGACGATCACCACCGGGTGCAGGTTCACGAGCACGATGCTCGCCGACACCGAGGTGAGCGCGAGGGAGGCGATCCAGACCCAGAAGTGGACCGCCAGCACGGCGCCCGCGAAGAGCGCGATCGCCAGGTCGCGCCGCGCGAGCGTGCGGTACTCCGCCCAGCCGCGGGACGCCGTGAGGAACACCGCGACCACGCCCAGCGTGATGATCAGCCTCCACGACGCGATGGCGAGCGGGTGCGCCGCCGAGAGGCGGGCGAGGGGCCCGCTGACCGACATGCCGAGGATCGCAGCCGCCAGCACCGCGGGCAGGCGACGCGGATGTGAGGCTGGACGCAAGGGGTGGACGGAGGAGTGGCGAGGAGGGGTCAGTAGGCGGGACGCGCCAGTTTACGCATCTTTCCGTCCATGCCGAAAGCCCTGATCGCGCGCGAGCGCCTGCAGACCCTGCTCGACTCCCCCGCGCGCACGAACACGCGGATCGCGATCGTCGGCGACGCGATGCTCGACATCTACCTGCGCGGCGACGTCGACCGCATCTCGCCGGAAGCCCCCGTGCCCGTGGTGCGGGTGCGCGAGCGGAAGCTGGCACTGGGCGGCGCGGCCAACGTCGCGCAGAACGTGGGCGCGCTGGGCGCGACGGCCGAGCTGATCGCGGCGGTGGGCGACGACCTCTCCGGCGCCGAGCTGCGTCGCATGCTCACGGCCCTCGGCGGGCCGGCGCGCGGCCTCGTGAGCACCGCGCGGCCGACGACCACCAAGACGCGGGTGGTCGCGCGCGGGCAGCAGGTGGTGCGGGTGGACGAGGAGACCGACGCCGACCTCGCCGGGAAGGAGGTCGACACCCTCCTCGCGGCCGTCGACCGCGCGGTGGCGGACGCCGGGGCGCTCATCCTCGAGGACTACAACAAGGGCGTGCTGGTGGAGGCCGTGATCCGGCGCGCCATCGACGCGGCGAACAAGAAGAAGATCCCGGTGATCGTCGACCCCAAGTACCGCAACTTCTTCTCCTACCGCGGCGCGACGGTGTTCAAGCCCAACCGCCGGGAGCTCGAGGCGGCGCTCGGCGCGGCGGTGGACCTCGAGCATCCGGAGGCGCTGCCGGCCGTGCTCACGCGGCTTGGTGTCGAGCAGCTCCTGCTCACGCTCTCCGAGCGCGGGATGGCGCTGATCGACGCGGGCGCCGGGGTGCGGCGCATCCC
>JAOUHR010000303.1 GCA_029884515.1 Gemmatimonadota bacterium | reverse complement strand
CACCATCGGGCCGGCGACGCGGCGAATCGTCGCGAGTTGGCCGAGCGGCACCTGCGCGACGGCGGCGCGGCCGGCTCCCGACGTCCCGCCCATCGCCCCCATCCCGCCAAGTGCGGCTTCGGAGGACGGACCGGTGGTGCCGACGGGGACCAGCACGGCCGCGAGGCGCTCGGGCGAGTCTCTGAGTTCAGGCGGATACCGCAGGCGCACGGCATACCGCTCGCGACCCTCGACGAACTCGGTGACCGTCATGCCGCCGACGGCCGAGGCGATCACCGCCTGCACGTCGCCCACGTTCACGCCGTAGCGCGCGGCGGCCTGCCGGTCGATGTCGATATCGAGGTAGTAGCCCGACTGCGCCCGCTCGGCGAACACGCTCCGCGTTCCCGGCACCATCCGCACCGAACGTTCGACCTCCTGCCCCAGCCGCTCGAGCTCCAGGAGGTCGCTCCCGAAGATCTTGATGCCGACGGGCGTGCGGATCCCGGTCGCGAGCATGTCGATGCGGCCGCGGATCGGCATCGTCCACGCATTGGTCACCCCAGCCATCCGCACGGCCTCATCCATCTGCGCGATCAGTGCGTCGGTCGTGAGGCCCGGCCGCCACTGGTCCTCAGGCCTCAAGGTGATGGTCGTCTCGAACATGTCGAAGCCCGCCGGGTCGGTCGCCGTGTTCGCGCGACCGGACTTCCCCCAGACGGTCTCGACCTCGGGGAAGGACTTGAGCACCGAATCCTGGACCTGCAGGATCCGGCGTGCGCCGGCGACGCTCACGCCGGGCAGGGTCGTCGGCATGAAGAGGAGCGTGCCCTCGTCGAGCCTGGGCATGAACTCACTCCCGAGCCGCGACCACGGGATGTAGGTGAGGATCACGATCGCCACTGCGCCGAGGATCACCGCCGCACGGTGCCGGAGCACCACGCGGATGAGAGGCCCATACCCGGCGATGAGCAGGCGATTGACCGGGTTCGCGCGCTCGCGGCGGAGGCGGCCGCGCACCAGGAGTCCCGTGGCCACCGGCACCACCGTCACGGCGAGCAGCGCGGCGGAGGCCATCGCGAACGTCTTGGTGAAGGTCAGCGGGGTGAACAACCTCCCCTCCTGCCCGGACAGCCCGAACACCGGCAGGAACGAGACCGTGATGATCAGCAGGGAGAAGAAGAGCGCGGGTCCCACCTCGCGCGCCGCGGCGACGACGATCCGCAATCGCTCGGCGGCGCTGAAGCGCGCGGTGTCGATGAATGCCGACGCCGGATCCGCACCCGCGCGGACCCCCTCGCGCTCGAAGTGCTTGTGCACGTTCTCGAGCATCACGATCGCGGCGTCGATCATCGCCCCGATCGCGATGGCGATCCCCCCGAGGGACATGATGTCGGCGCTGATGCCGAAGCTCCGCATCGCGACGAAGGCCATCAGGATCCCGATCGGCAGCGTGAGGATCGCCACCAGGGCCGAGCGGACGTGGAACAGGAAGATCAGGCAGACCAGGGCGACGATGAGGCTCTCCTCGAGGAGCTTCTCGCTCAGGTTCGCGATCGCACGGTCGATCAGGTCGGAGCGGTCGTAGACGGTGTGCACGACCACGCCCTCCGGGAGCCCGGGGCCGACCTCGACCAGCTTCTCCTTCACGCGCTGGATGGTCGTGCGCGCGTTCTCGCCCACGCGCATCACGACGATGCCGCCGACGGCTTCACCACGCCCGTCCAGCTCGGCGATCCCGCGCCGCACGCCCGGGCCGACCGCCACCCGTCCCAGCTCCGCCACGCGGACCGGCGTACCGCCGGCCGTGGTCGACACGACCACGTCCTCGATGTCCGCGAGCGACTGGAAGTAGCCGAGCCCACGCACCATGTGCTCGCGATCCGAGAGCTCCATCACCATCGCGCCGACGTCCGCGTTCGCGGACTGCACGGCACGCATCACCTGCGGCACCGACACCCCGTACGCGAGCAGCCGCGAGGGATCGAGGTCGATCTGGTACTGCTTCTCGAACCCCCCGATGGACGCGACCTCGGAGACGCCGGGCACGGCCGTGAGCGCGTAGCGCAGGTACCAGTCCTGCACGCTGCGCAGGTCGGCGAGGCTCAGCCGTCCGGTCGTGTCCTCGAGCGCGTACTGGTAGACCCACCCGAGCCCCGTCGCGTCCGGGCCGAGCGTCGGGACGACGTTCGCCGGCAGCTTGCCCGCGATCCCGCTCAGGTACTCGAGCACGCGGCTGCGCGCCCAATAGAGATCGGTCCCGTCCTCGAAGATGACGTAGACGAACGAGACGCCGAAGAACGAGTAGCCGCGGACCGTCGTCGCCCCCGGTACCTTCAGCATCTCGGCGGCGATGGGGTACGTGACCTGGTCCTCGACGATGCGCGGCGCCTGCTCGCTGTACTCCGCCTGGACGATCACCTGCACGTCCGAGAGATCGGGCAGGGCCTCCAATGGCGTGCGACCGAGCGACCAGATGCCGCCGGCGATCGCGGCGACGGTGGCGAGGAGGACCAGCAGCGGGTTGGCGACCGACCAGCCGATGAGGCGCTTCAGCATGGCCCGGCCCTCATGGCTTCTCCATCGTCATGCCCGGCATGTCGGCCATCGCTCCAGAGCCGCCGGCCAGCGACTGGAGACTGGACTCGGCATCGACAAGGAAGGTCGCCGAGGCGACGACGACATCACCGAGCTGCAGCCCCTGCAACACCTCGACGCGCCGGTCCGAACTGCGGCCCAGCTGCACCGCGCGCGCCACGAGCCGGCCGTCGGCCTCCCGCACGAAGACCAGCGCGCGTTCGCCGGTCGCCAGCACCGCGGAACGCGGGATGCTCAACGTCGCTCCGCCCGGCGCGATGGAGAACCGGATCGTGGCGTACATCCCTGGCAGCAATCGGGAGTCCGCGTTGGAGAGTTCGGCGCGGACGCGCACGGTGCGCGACTGCGCGTCCACCGTCGGCTGGATGAAGGTGATCCGCGCCGCACGCCGCTGGCCGGTGAATCCCTCGAACTCGACGTCCACGCGCTGCCCGAGCCGGATGTCGGCGAGGTCCTGCGCGAACACATCGGCCTCGACCCAGACCGCCTCGAGGTTCGCGACCCGGAAGAGCGCCTCGCCCGCCATCACCCGCTGCCCCTCCACCACGCGCTTCTCGAGGACGTGCCCGGCTCCGCGCGACCGGATGGTGATCGTGCGCCGCGCCCGCCGGTCGCGCTCGATCGCGGCGATCTCCTCCGCGGGCACGTCCCAGTAGGCGAGGCGCTCGCGGCTGGAGCGGAGCAGCGCGTCGGCACTCGCCCGCGCCGCCGAATCCGCGCCCGCCACCTGGTCGGCCAACCGGAGGGCCAGGAGCAGCTCCTCCTCGGCGGCCACCAGCATCGGCGAATAGAGTGCGAGCAGCGGTGCGCCGAGCGCCACGCGCTGTCCCGTGACGTTCACGAAGAGCGACTCGACCCAGCCGTCCACCTTCAGCGAGAGGCTCTGCACGCGCGCCTCGTCCGCGGTCACGAGGCCGACGGCGCGGACGTCGCGCGTGACCACCTCTCGCGTCACGGCCGCGTAGGTCACGCCGATGCGCGCCGCTTGGGCCGCGCTCAGCGAGACGGAGGCCGGGCCCGCCGGCGCCTGGGTGGCGGCGGCATGATCATGCCCCGCCATCGTGTCCTCCGGCACGGCGCCACGCCGGGAGAGGGCGATGGTCACGATCGTGGCGACCACGAGCACGACCACGGCCGTGCCGGCACGCCAGGCGCGCGCGCGAGCCGTGGCCGGC
>JAOUHR010000302.1 GCA_029884515.1 Gemmatimonadota bacterium | reverse complement strand
ATGGTGGTGACGTTCGCCGAGGCGCCGATGGGCGTGCCGTTGCCGCCGAGGCAGGCGCCGAGTGAGAGGGCCCACCAGAGCACGCGCCCGTCGCCCGGGAGCGCGATGCCCAGCGCGCCGACGATCGGGATGCTCACCGCCACGAAGGGGATGTTGTCCATCACCGCCGAGAGCGCGCCGGCGACCCAGAGCACGAGGAAGGCGGCGAAGAGCATCGTGCCGCTGTCCGAGAGGCCGAACGCCGCGCGCCCGCCCATGATGGCGCGCTCGAGCGCCGCCGCGAGCGTGCCGATGAGCCCGGTGTCCACCGCCGCACCCACGAGGATGAACAGGAAGACGAAGAAGGTCAGCGTCGGCCACTCGATCTCGCGCTCGAGCACGTGCAGGATCCCGTGCGTGCGCTCGTCGTGCGACGGCTTGCTGTTGCGGAGGTAGCGCACGTCCTGCACGACGAGCGCGGCCGCCGCGCCGACCACCGCCGGCACTGCCGCCGGCATCCCGGTGAGCCCGTGCGTCACGAACCCGACCATCACCGCGATGCTGATCCCGGTCATCCAGCGCAGCAGGCCGGGGTCCGTGATCTCGGGATTGCTGTCGGTCAGCGGGATCGTCGGCGCGGGGCGGGTCCCGATCGCGCGCCGGAGCCGCCGCGCTCCCCACCAGTGCATCCCGACCATCATCAGCATCGTCGGGATCGTGAGCTCCTCGAGGAAGTCGAGGAAGCTCAAGCCCGCGCCCGACCCGATCATGATGTTCGGCGGGTCGCCGATGAGCGTCGCGGTGCCGCCGATGTTGGCCGCCATGATCATCGGCAGCAGCACCGGGATCGCCGGCAGGTCGAGCCGCTTGATCATCGCCAGGACGATCGGCGTCACGAAGATCACGGTGGTGACGTTGTCGGCGAAGGCGGAGGCGATGGCGGTGAACCACCAGACCGCGGCGATCGCGCGCACCGGCTCGCCCTCGAACCGGTCCACGATCCGGTCCACCGCCCAGGCGAAGACGCCGGTGGACTTGAGCACCCCCACCAGCGCCATCATCGCCGCGAGCAGGAGCAGCACGTTCACGTCGAGCGCCTGCTGCGCGCCCTCCAGCGTCAGCAGCCGGTATGGCGTCAGGTAGGTGATCGCCCACATCGCGGCCACGGCCCCCAGCGCGATCAGCACCCGGTGCGCCTTCTCGAGCGCGAGCACCGTGAAGAGCGCGACGAGGAGTCCGGCGACGAGGAGCTGCGAGACGGCGTCGGTGGTGCTGCCGAGGACGGTTTCGTGCATGGCGTGGTGGACGGTGGACCGCGACAAGTTGTGCGCGGGAACGGACGGACGTCAGGGGGGATCAGGCGGAACCGTGCGGGGCGTGGGGGTAGAACACGCATGCGCTTCCCCCGGGTCCGCCTTCTCTCCCTCCGGGCGCTCGGCCGCGGACTCCTGCTGGTCGGCGCGGCGGCGCTCGTCGGCCCGGCACAGGCGCAACAGGCCAAGCCCGGCCTCCTCACCGGCCGGGTCGTCACCGCCGACGGCACGCCGCTTGGCGACGCGGTGCTCAAGGCCACCCAGGGCCCCCGCACGGTCTCGGCGCAGAGCACCGCCGCCGGCGAGTACCGGCTCGGCGGGCTCGGCACCGGCCGCTGGAGCGTCTCCGTCCGCCGGCTCGGGTTCCTGCCGCGGATCGTCGAGGTGGAACTCCCGGGCGACGGACTGCGGACCGACATCACGCTGGAGGCGCGGTCCACCGCGTCCGACGCGGCGCTCACCGCCGCTGGGTGGGTGGGCATCCGCGGCGTGGTGGGCGACGCGCGAAGCGTGACGCCGCTCGCGGGCGCCCTCGTGCGCCTCCTCGGCTCCGACACCGCCACCACGAGCGACTCCGTGGGCGAGTTCGCGCTCCCGCTCCCGCGCGCCCGCGACGTCGTGCTGCGGGTGGAACGGATGGGCTACACCACGCAGGTGGTGACGGCCACCGTGCCGCCCGGCGAGTTCGTGACGGTGCTCGTCGGCCTGGACAGCGCGAGCACGCCCTCGCTCGACGCCTGGGCCTGGAAGGACCTCGACGCCCGCCTCAAGTACGCGACGCCGCGCGCCGCGATGATCGGGTTCGCCGAGTTGCAGGCCTCGAACATGCCCACGCTCTGGTCGGCGCTGGAGAACGCGACCACCATCAGGCGCCAGCGCATCGTCATCACGCGCGCCGCCTGCATCTTCATCAACGGCATCCCGCGCCCCGGCGTGCCGGTGGATGCGATCTTCACGCGCGAGGTGGAGTTCGTGGAGGTCTATCCGCCCGGCAGCGAGATCACGCGCACGCTCATGCGAGCCTGGCCCTTGGGCGGCGCCTGCGGCGTGCGCGACAACAGCGCGATGCGATTCTCCGACAGCCGCCAGACGGCGCAGTTCATCTCCGTCTGGCAGCGTCCCTGAGGGCGCCCGGCCTCAGCGCAGGGGCGGACCGCCCAACGCCGAGCGACAGAAGGCCGCGCGATGGTGCGCCGTGAGGCCGGCGTGGCGAAGGCCGGCGAGATGGGCCGGAGTCCCGTATCCCACGTTCGATTCCCATCCGTAGGCCGGGTGCCGAGTGGCGAGCCGTCGCATGAGCCGGTCGCGCACGACCTTGGCCACGATGCTCGCGCAGCCGATGCTGTAGCAGATCGCGTCTCCGCCGACGACGGACTGGTGCGGCACGCCCAGCGTGCGGATCGGCTTGCCGTCCACGAGCACGGCGTCCGGCACCACGCCCAAGCGGGCGATGGCGCGACCCATGGCCCGGGCGGTGGCCTGATGGATGTTCCAGCGGCCGATCTCCGTGACCGAGGAGGCGGCGAGCGCGATGGCCACCGCCTCGCTCCTGATCCGGGTGGCCAGGCGTTCGCGCTCCTCGCGCGCGAGGGCCTTGGAATCGGTGACGCCGCGGATCGCACGCCGGTCGGTGGGCATCACGATGGCACAAACGACGACGGGGCCCGCCAGGGGGCCCCGTCCCACTTCATCCACTCCGGCGATGTACTGCGCGCCGCTGGCGCGCAGGGCCTTCTCGATCGCGCTCCAGCCGCCGGCCATGGCGCGCGCGGAGCGCTTACTCCTCGGCTTCGCCCGTGACCGGGACCACCACGCGGACCTTCTTCTCGGCGATGCGTGCGGCCTTGCCGGTCACGTTGCGGAGGTAGTAGAGCTTCGCGCGACGCACGCGGCCACGGCGCACGACCTTGATGTCGGCGAGCATGGGCGAGTGGAGCGGGAAGATGCGCTCGACGCCGACGCCGTTGGAGATCTTGCGGACGGCGAACGTGGCGCCGACCCCGGCACCGCGGCGGGCGATGCAGACGCCCTCGAACGCCTGGAGGCGCTCCTTCTCCCCTTCCTTGACGCGGACGTTCACGCGGAGCGTGTCGCCGGCGCGGAAGGCGGGGACTTCCTTCAGGTATTCCTTCTCGGTCTCGCTGAACGGATGCATATGGGGCTCCGGGCGGGGTGCGGCCCGTTGAGGGTCTGGTGTTGAGCCTTGCAAGCTACTGGGGCTGTGGGCTTTGTGCAACTCCCGCAGGCCGCGTTGGCCGCCGGCATCGCGAGCGTTCGCCGGGTGCGAGACGGCTCGACGGCGGTTCCAAGCGCCTGGACGCCGGTTCCACGCGATTCGACGCCGGTTCCACGCGATTCGACGCCGGTTCCACGCGATTCGACGCCGGTGCAACGCGGCTCGACGCCGGTTCCACGCGATTCGACGCCGGTGCAACGCGGCTCGACGCCGGTGCAACGCGGC
>JAOUHR010000010.1 GCA_029884515.1 Gemmatimonadota bacterium | reverse complement strand
GCGAAGGTGGACGAGGAGTACCTGCTCTCCCTCCGCCAGACGCTTCGCGAGGCGGCCGGCGCCGCGCTGGCGGGGAACGGCTTCGAGGGGGATCCGCGGCTGCGCGGTGTCGCGCGCCGCACCATCGACCGCATCGCCGAATACCTTCGCTCGCCGATCGCCGAGAAGCCGTTCATCCGCGTGGGCAACAGGCAGGTGCTGCACCCGGAGGCGTTCCCGCCCTCGATCCACGCACTGCACCTCATCGCGCACATGCCGCTCTTCCAGAGCGAGCACTACGAGGCGATGCAGCTGCTCTATGAGTACCTGACGCGCCCCCTGCCGCGGCAGGACGCCGTGCAGGTGATCGGCGGGGACCTCCTCCCGGTGCCCTATGCCGTGCTCGGCGATATGCTGCCGCATCGCAACGCCGTCGAGTCGGACATCCCCTTCGCGCTCGCCTGGCTCGAGCTGATGGCCCGGCTCGGCTTCCTCCAGCGGAACGACAACTGGACGAAGATGTACGAGCGCTTCATCGAGGACTCGGGGCGCGACGGTGTGTGGCATCCGCGGAAGGGGATGGCGATGCCGCGGAGCAAGCACACCTACGTGTGGCCGATGTTCCCGCTCGAGGAGCCGCACGGCGGGGAGGAGCGCTGGTGCGACGTGACCTTCCGCGTCGGGCTCATCGCGCGGCTCTCGGGGCGGCCGATCGAGCTCGTGTAGCGCCAGCGCGGGGCCGTCGCCATCCGCAACCGCCTCCCTCCCGACGCGTGGTTCCCGGCCGGTGTGCCGGGGATCACCGCGCGGAACCTCGCGCTCCCCGACGGCGGGCACCTGCGTGTCGTCGAGTCGGGGCCGGCCTCCGGTCGGCCGCTCCTGCTGCTCCACGGCTGGGCGGTCTCGTCGTACCTCTGGCGACACAACATCCTGCCGCTCGCGGCGGCCGGATATCGCGTGGTCTCGATCGACCTGCCCGGCCACGGACTCTCCTATGCGCCGGACGCCGCGGGCAGCTACACGCTGGCCCGCTTCTCGGCGGCCGTCGGCCAGGCGCTCGACCTGCTCGCGATCCGGTGCGCCACCATCGTGGCGCAGTCGATGGGGGGGAAGATCGCCGTGCAGTTCGCGCTCGACGCGCCGGGACGCGTCTCGCAGCTGCTCCTCTTCGGCCCGGTGGGGTTCGGGCTCCTCCCGCCGTGGAGCGTGCTCTCGCCGTTCATCCCCGCGCTGCCAGGCTCGGTGCCTTCGCTCCTCGTGCCACGGCGCGTGGTGGAGTTCGTGCAGCGCCGCGTGCACGGGAAGCTGGGAACGTTCACCGAGCGCGACGTGGACGAGTACTGGGCGCCGACGCAATTCCCCGGGATCGTGCGCGCGCAGCTCCAGATGCTGAAGGAGTTCGATTGGGCGCCGTGGGAGAAGCCCGCGCTTGCCGCGCTCCGGACGCCCACGCGTCTCGTGTTCGGCACGCGCGACCGCACGGTGCGGCCCGTGCACGCCACGGGCCTCGCGTCGGCACTGCCGCAAGGCGCACTCACCTGGATCGAGGATGGCGGTCACGTGGTGATGGAGGAGGTGCCCGAGCGGATCAACGCGCTGATCCTCGAGGACCTCGCGCGTGACCGCCGCGGCGAGGAACCCCACCGCGCCCACGACGCCGCACCGCCTCGCTAGCTTTCGGGGAATGACACGAACCGAGACGCAGGACGAGGAGATGCAGGAGACGGACGTGATGGACGCCCCCGTGGACGACGCACTGCAAGACGACACCGGCCGGAGTCTCGCGGAAGCCGAAGCCGAGACGATCGACATCACGTTCGAGGACCTGGGCCTGAGCGAGCCGATGCTCGCGTCGCTCCGCTCGTCGGGCTACAGGCGCCCGACGCCGATCCAGGCGCAGGCGGTGCCGCTGGCCCTCAAGGGCCGCGACCTGATGGGCCTCGCGCAGACCGGCACCGGCAAGACGGCGGCCTTCACCATCCCGATCATCGAGCGGCTCATGGGAGGTCCCAAGCGGACGCGGGCGCTCATCCTCACGCCGACGCGCGAACTCTGCCAGCAGGTGGAGGAGGCGATCCGGAAGTACGGGAGGGGCACCGGGCTCGAGGTGGTCTCGATCTACGGCGGCGTCGGGTACGACACGCAGGTGTCCGCCCTGCGCGGAGGGGTGGACGTGATCGTCGCCACGCCGGGACGGCTGATCGACCATCTCGAGAAGCAGAACGTGGTGTTCGACGACATCGAGGTGCTGGTGCTCGACGAGGCGGACCGGATGCTCGACATGGGGTTCGCGCCGCAGATCAACAAGATCGTGGCGGCGATCCATCCCTACCGGCAGACGCTGCTCTTCTCGGCCACGATGCCCCCCGAGGTGGAGGCACTGGCCCGCAAGTATCTGCGGAAGCCGGTGGTGGTCCAGGTGGGCCGCCGGTCGGCGGCCGCGGTCACCGTGCGGCACTTCGTGTACCCGGTGCCGAAGCCGAAGAAGACGAAGCTGCTCGAGCATCTCCTGCGCGAGATGGGCGAACTGGACTCGATCCTCGTCTTCACGCGCACCAAGCACGGCGCCGACAAGGTGGTGCGCCACCTGTGCGACGCCGGCTTCAACGCCGACGCGCTGCACGCCGACAAGTCGCAGCCCCAGCGGGAGCAGGCGCTCGCCGCCTTCCGCGACGGGTCAGTGAAGATCCTCGTGGCGACGGACATCGCGCAGCGCGGGCTCGACGTCTCCAACATCTCGCACGTCATCAACTACGACGTGCCGCAGCAGGCCGAGGACTACGTGCACCGGATCGGGCGCACGGGGCGCGCGGCGAAGGAAGGCGACGCATTCACGTTCATGTGCGCCGACGAGATCGGCATGGTCCGCACGGTGGAGCGCGTGATCGGGCAGGACATCCCGCGCATCTCGGTGCCGGGGTTCGACTTCGGGTCCTGAGCCCGGGCACGGGACACCCGTTGCGGCTGGCGCCGCCTCCGTCGCAGCGCGCCTACCAGGAACGCCGCATCCGCCCCAGCCGGCTGACCGTCACCGTCTCGGCGCGCGCACCCAGGCGCATGATGACCGTCGAGTTCGCGACGCCGTAGCCCATCCCCGATGGCGCGTAGGTGATGGTGTCGCGTGTGGCGCGGATCTCGACGCGGTGCGTCGCCCGCAGGTCGCGGCGGAGGAGCGTATCCTCGCCGCTCTCGACCCGCACTTCGCCCCGCACCGAGTCCACGACGACGCGCGCGTACGTCGCACGGCGGATGGCGGCGGCCCGGGCGAGCGTGACCGCGGCGGCCACCTCGTGCGCGGCCTGTCGCAGCCGCACGCCGTCGAGGAGGGCCGCGGTGCGCGGCAGGGCGATGCCCGCCACGATCCCGATGAACGCGCAGACGAGCACCACCTCCGCCAACGAGAATCCGCGACGCATGCCGAGCCTCCGCCCGAGGGATACGGAGGGTGCGTAGATTCGGCCGCAGTCGCGTCACCCTTCCCACTCGTCCGGACCAATCCCATGCGCCTCTTCCTCGCCCCGGCGGCGGTCGCCATCCTGGCGCTCGGCGGCTGCTACACCGACCCGAACAAGCAACTCGACGAGATGCAGAAGACGCTGGACCTCAGCAACACGCTGAACGAGCTGAGCTCGCGCACGGCCGAGCTGCAGCTCACGCTGGACTCGCTTCGGGTCGTGGTCGCGAAGCAGGACTCGACCATCGCGACGCTGGCCAACCTCGCCGGCGTCCGCTACGTCCGCTGACGTCCGCGCGGGAGCCCGTGTACCTTCCATGCTCCGCTCCCGTGCGACCCCCACTGTCCCGGCCGATGACGATCGACATCGAATACTGCACCGTTTGAAACTACGAGCCCCGGGCCGTCAGTCTGGCGGCCGCGTTGCGCGAGGCCTGGCCCGACGCCGAGGTGGGATTGACCCCCTCCGGCGGCGGCGTGTTCGAGGTGCGCCTGGACGATGCGCTCCTCTTCTCCAAGAAACAGCTCGGCCGACATGCGCAGCCGGGAGAGGTCGTCGGCCTCATCCGTGACCACCTGAAGGGATGAGGATCGCCATCTCCACCGGCGGCGGCGACGCCCCCGGCCTCAACGCGGTGATCCGCGCCGCGACCCTCTCCGCCATCGACCGCGGCTGGTCGGTGCTCGGCATCAAGCGGGGCTATGCCGGGCTGCTCGGCGAGGACGAGGTGATCATGCTCACCGCCGATTCGGTGCGCGGCATCGCCCACTTGGGCGGCACGATCCTGCGCACGACGAATCGGGGGAACCCCTTCGAATTCCCCGTCCAGCGGAGCGACGGGTCGTGGCAGGAGATCGACCGCTCGGGCGAGATCCTCGACAACGCCCGCAACCTCGGGATCGAGGCGCTCATCTCGATCGGTGGCGACGGGTCGCTTGCCATCGCGCAGCGGCTGGTGGAGAGGGGCATGCGGATCGTCGGCGTGCCGAAGACGATCGACAACGACGTCTCCGGCACCGTCACGACCTTCGGGTTCGACACGGCCGTGCAGACGGCGATCGAGGCGATCGACAAGCTGCACACGACCGCCGAGAGTCACGACCGGGTCATGGTCCTCGAAGTCATGGGGCGAGACGCGGGCTTCATCGCGCTGCATTCGGGCGTCTCGGGAACGGCGGACGTGGTGCTCATCCCTGAGATCCCGTGGAGGATCGAGAACGTCTGTGAGGCGGTGATGGAGCGCGACCGCCGCGGCCGCAAGTTCGCGATCATCGTGGTGGCCGAGGGGGTTCGTGACGTGAGCGGGCACGAGTCGCTCATTGGCGCGTCGCCGCCAGGGCAGGACCGACGCGTGGGCGGCATCGCGCAGCGCCTCGCGACGGCCATCCAGGACCGCACGGGCAAGGAGTGCCGGTCGATGGTGCTGGGGCACCTCCAGCGCGGCGGCATGCCCACCGGCTACGACCGACTGCTCGCGACGCGCTTCGGCGGCGCGGCGGCACAGGCCGTGGCGGACGGCAAGTGGGGGCACATGGTGGCCCTCCAGACGCCCAACATCGTGACGGTGCCGATCGCCGAGGCGCTCAAGGTGCCCAAGCGCGTGGACCCGAATCACGACGTCGTGCAGACGGCCCGCGCCATCGGCATCAGCTTCGGCGACTGAGCGCGCGCGGCCGGCCGTCCGAACGCCCGCGTGCCGACGGGGTATCTTCCCTCGTCTCTCCACCATGAGCCCCGTGTCCCGACTTCCGCTCCTGATCCTCACCGGCCTGCTGCTGGCCGCACCCGTGCGACTCGCGTCGCAGGAACGTCCGGCGGCGCGGCGCGACACGGTACCGCCGGTGCCGCGTGAGCTGTTGCCGCCGCCCGGCACGTGCCGCATCTGGGTGAACGGAGTGCCGGCCAAGCAGCAGCCCGCTCCGACCGACTGCGCGACGGCGGTGCGCCAGAATCCGTCGAACGGGATCGTGCTCTACGGCCCGGCGATCAAGGACGAGGGGTCGCCGCGGTTCGAGTTCAGCGTCCGGGCGGGATCGGGCGCTGCGGGTGGCCAGGCCCCGCGCGCCTCGCTCGTCGACCGGCGTGACTCGCTCCGCTCTGCCAAGACGGTGGCGCCCGACGGGCGGAACCCGTCGGCGAAGGATTCCTCGCAGTCCCGGAGCGACTCCGTGCGCAAGCCGGTCGAGCGAGACCCGCGGAAGCCGGAGCAGCCGTAAGCCACCCCGCCGCGCGCCTTCGGGACGTCCGTGATCCGTACCTGCCGCCCGATCACGACGCGTTCGTCCGGACGGGGGACGCGCGCGGCCGCATCATCGTCATCGCGCCCACCCGCGCGGCCTGCGAGATGATTGAACTTGGGTTCGGACTCGACATCGAGACCCTGCTCTGGAGCACGCGCGGCGCCGAACTGACGGCGCTCACGGAGCGGCTCGCCGAGTCCGAGGCGCGGCCGCGGCAGGGCTTCGGCATCGTCGCCGGCACCGGCACGGGCAAGACGCTGGCGGTGAAGCCGATCGCCAAGGCGCTCCTCGCCACCGGCGAGCTGCGCGTGGGCGTGGTGAACCGCGAGCGCGAGGCCACACCGGAGACGCCGAGCTGGAACGTGGTGATCGTCACCACGGGGATCGCGCGGCGCTGGTTCCAGGACGGAGACATCCGGCCACACGACACGCTCGTGGTGGACGAGATCCACCAGACGTCGGCCGAACTCGAGCTCTGCCTTGCGCTCGGCAAGCGTACGGGGTGCCGCTTCATCTGGCTCTCGGCGACGGTGGACCCGTCGTTCTACGCGCGCTACCTGCATGCGGCCGAGGTGATCGAGTCGAGCGCGTTCGACCCGTCCAAGGCGGCGCGCGTGGAGGTGGAGCGGAAGAAGCCGGTGTACTTCCTGGACGACCGATTCCTGCAGAAGGCGATGCGAGAGAAGCGCGGCATCGGCGTCTTCCTGCCCACGCGGAAGGGCGTGGAAGAGGTCGCGTCGGACGTCGGCGCGCGGTATCCCCGGATGCAGGTGGCGTTCTACCATGGCGGCGAACCGATCCGCGTGATCCGGCCGTTCCTCGAGGGAGAAGTGGAGAAGCCCTTCCTCCTCGCGATGACGGCCGCGGGCCAGAGCGCGCTCAACGTGCGCGGGCTGGACACGGTGGTGATCGACGACACGCGCTTCACGAACATCGTCGAGCGCGGGCGGAACGTGCTCACCCGTCTCCACCTTGGCGCGAACGAGATCCTGCAGATGGCGGGCCGCGTGCACGGGCGCGTGGCGGGGGGCCGGGTGTTCATCCTCACCGACCGCGACGTGCGGTTCGACCAACTCGAGCCGACGGCGCCCGAGTTCCAGCTCGCCGGGGACTCCGAGCGTGTCGCGCTCACCTGCGCCGCGCTCGGCGTGCGCGCCGACGAGCTCGACCTCCCGGTCGCGCTCGACAAGGTCTCCTATCGCAATGCGCTCGCCTTCCTCGAGTCGCGGGGGATCGTGACGGGCGGCAAGCTCACGCCGTACGGCCGTTCGGTGGAGGCGATGCCGGTGGACCGTGCGTGGGCCGAGCTGCTCGTGCACTGCGACGACGAGTTGCTGCCCTACGTGGCGGTGATGGCGAGCGTGGAGTCGCTGCACCGGATGACGCGCGAGGACCGCGACCTCACCGGGCTCGTCGTGCCGGGGAGCGATCACCTCTCCACCTACAACGCCTACGCCGAGGCGTACGAGAAGTGCGGGTTCATCGGCGAGGTGTACGGGCTGCCGCGGCACCTGTTCGACGAGAGCGTCGAGCGCTGGGCGGAGGGGCGGGGCGTGCTGGTGAAGTCGGTGGAGGACTCCGCGCTGGCGATGGCGAGCATCTATCGCTCCGTGGGCCTGCCGCTCCCGACGCGGATGCCGCGCACCACGCCGGCGATCGAGCGGCGCTTCATCGAGCTCCTCGCGCAGGTGATGCCGTTCGACCTCGTGATCGACGAGGAGACGGCGCGCGGCGACGAGGCGCGCGTCTCGAAGACCAGCGTCTGCGGGAGCTGGGGCGCGATCGCCGGCACGCTCCGGTACTTCGCCGACAAGTTCGGCATCCCGCGCGCGGCCATCGAGGGCACGCAGATCCCCGCCGACCTCGTGCGCCGGCACGCGACCGCGCACGCGCCGCACCTCGTGTACGACCCCGCGCGCCGCGAGCGGCCCCTCGCGCTCGAGCGGCGCGTCTCGTACTTCGGGTTCGAGCTCGAGCGGGAGCGGGAGCCGATCTCGGCCTTCCCCGAGGCACTGGCCGCCGAGGCACGGCACGTGCTGGCCGAGGCGCTGGCCCGTGGCGAGGCGCGGCACCAGTGCGTGCCGCGCAACCGGCAGCTCATCGAGGAAGTGCGCGAGGTGTGGCGGCGTGCGGGCGGCACCACCGCGCGCATGACGCAGGCCGAGCTCACCGCGTGGTACGAGGAGCAGCTCGCCGACGTGCACGACCTCGACGACTTCCGCCGTGCGCCACTCAAGTTCGACGCCGACGCGTTCGTCCCGGCGGCGGAACGCGCGCGCTGGCTGGCGCTGCCGGGCGCCGCGGAGATCCGCGACCGCACGGTGCCGATGCACTACGAGGTCGAGGAGTCCCCCGACGGCGGGTTGCTCGGTGTGGTGCGGCTCCAGGTGCCCGAGAAGCTCGCGCGCACGCTGGTGGAGGAGGAACTGCCGGAGCTCGATCGCCCGGTGAGGTTCGCGGTCACCCGTGGCGCCCGCGGGACGGTCAAGGCGTCATCGCTGGGCGAGTTGCACGACCAGCTCGCCCGGCCGTTCACCGACGCGGAGATCGCGCGGGAGCGCTCCGGGGAGCGGTCGTCGGAGCACGGAGCACGCGGATCACGGGGATCACACGGATCGCGCGGATCCGGCGGCAAGCGCGGGAAGGGCGGGGAGGGGGGCGGCAGGCGCGGACGCGACGACGCGGGCTCCGAGCATCCCGGCCCGCCGCGCCGTGGGAAGCGTCGGCGGAAGTAGCGTAGCTGCGCGCGCGATCAGCGCGCGATCAGCGCGCGATCAGGACAACATCAACCGCGCCGTCGATGCCGCGCCGCCTTCGCCCGGTTGCCGCATTCACGCATGTCGCACCACCGGCGTGTGCGCGAGCGCGAATCGTCGAAGAAGTGCCGCGGGCAGCGCCGGTCGGCGCACTTGTGTATGCGCAGGAGCTCGCCGTGCACGAGGGAGTCCACCGCCGACTCCACCACCGGGATGACGAGCCCGCCGAAGACGTCGCCCACCGGGACGAAACTGCGCACGTAGCCGCCGTCCGGCAGCGCCTCGACCCGCCGCGTGCCCACGGAACGGCCGAGCACGCGGTTGATCTCGGCGAGCGCTCCTTCACGGGCGCGCTCGCCCTGGTCGGTACGCCCGCGCTCGGCGAGCGCGCGGAGCGCGGCGCGCACCCGGCGCGCCTCGACGAGTGCCGCTGCCGCGCCGGAGGGCTGCTCCAGCGCGCGGCGCTGCAGCGCCACCGCGCGGTCGGGATCCACGGCACGGGCCTCGGCAAGCCAGTCCACGAACCGGTCGAACGATGCGATGGTGTCCACGCGCGTGCCGAGTCGGGCATCGTCGGTGTTCACGAAGTCGAGCCAGAGCCGGCCGCCCACGAAGACGAAGGCGGGCGGACGCTCGGCGGCGGGCGACGACGGGGCCATGCCGCGAAGATAGCGTGGCGTCCCTAGATTCGGCGGATGCCGGAACACCCGCCAAGAGTCGCCGTGGGTTCGGAGAATCCCGTGAAGATCGCCGCCGCGCGCGCGGTGGTCCGGTCGGCGTTCCCCGGAGCGGAAGTGGAAGGCATCGCCGTCGCGAGCGGCGTGGGGGACCAGCCATTCGGTGATGCGGAGACCATCGCGGGCGCGCGGACGCGGGCGCGGGCCGCCCGCAGGGCGCTCGACGCGGACTTCGGCGTGGGTCTCGAGGGCGGCGTGGTGGACGACGCCGACGGGATGCGCAGCTGCGCCTGGTGCGTGGTGGTGCACCGCGACGGCCGCGAAGGCGTCGGCGGCTCGCTCGCGATGCCGCTGCCCGACGCGGTCGCGACGATGGTGCGTGACGGCGTGGAGCTCGGCCACGCGATGGACGCGCTCGTCGCGCAGCGCGGCACCAAGCATGGGCGGGGTGCCGTCGGCATACTCACCGGCGGGCGGATCGATCGGCAGGGGGCCTACGAGGTGCTGGTCACCTACGCGCTCGCGCCCTTCCTCACACCCGAGCTCTTCGCACGCTGAGCGGCGCTTGCGGCCGCCCCGACGGGCCGCCGCCGCGCCTCTGCCCGGTTCTCGCTGCGGCTACGTGCGCGGCCGGAGCACGAGCACCGGGTGCCCGGCGCTACGGATCAGCTTGTCCGCCACGGAGCCAAGGAAGAGGCGCGAGAGCCCGCGTCCCTGCGTGGCGATCGCGAGGCAGTCGGGCTCCGTCTGCTTGATGTGCTCCAGCAGGTGACGCGTCGGCGCGGAGGAGACCTCCACCGTCGACGTCGCCTCGATCCCGCTTGCCTGCATCGTCGCCACGAGCGCGTCGAGCTCAAGCTTGGCCGCCGCCACCTGCGAGTCGATCCCGAACGGATCGGGCCGGTCGGCCATCATCGTCGAGACCACGTCACCCGGGATGAACGGCGCGATGACGCGCACGAAGGAGACGCTCGCGCCGAAGGTGATGGCCAGGTCCCGTGCGGCGGGGATGATCGCATCGGCGTGTTGGCTGCCGTCGAGCGTCACGAGCAGGGTGCGGGGCGTGAAGGGCTCGCCGGCGTGGGCGTCGTGCTCGGGCAGGGCGAGCACCGGACGGTGGGAGTGCCGGATCACGGCGTCGGTCACGGAACCCAGCCAGCCGGGCGTGAAGCCGCCGGCGCCGTGCGTGGTCATCACGATGAGGTCGGCGTTCACGAGTTCCGCGACCTCGGTGATGTAGCCCGACGGCCCCCCGTCCGCGATGTGCGGCGTGACGCTGAGGCCCCATTCGCGCGCAAGCCGCGCCGCCTGCGCCTTGAGGTACTCCTCCGCCTTGTTCCGGAGCACCTCGTCGGCGGCGAGCAGGTCGGGGGAGAGGATCGCACCTTCCCCAGTCGCGCCGATCACGCCGATCGGCACGTGCGAGCGGACGAGGTGCACGGCGCCGCCCGCTCGGCGCGCCAAGTCGCAGCCGATGGCGAGGGCGCGTTCGGCGAGTGGGGAACCGTCAAGGGGAACCAGGATCGTGCGCAGCATCGGGGCCTCCCGGCCGGAAGCACCGGCCTCCGCGGGCGGCAACCGCCCTGGTTCCATACTACCATTCACCGGCCAGCGTCCGTGTCAGTGATACCCCTCAACGACCGTCAGGTGAACCCCCGGTGAGCGACGTGACCCCAGAGCTTCCGATCGTCGTGCAGGAGCGCGTGCGCTGGGGCGATTGCGACCCGCTCGGCATCATCTACTACGGCACCTACATCCGGTTCTTCGAGGTGGCGGAGAACGAGATGTTCCGCGCCGCGGGCCTGCCGTACCATGTGCTGCGGGTCGAGCGGCAGGTGCAGCTGCCGCGGAAGGCGTTCCAGGTGGAGTTCCACTCGCCGGCGGAGATGGACGAGCTCATGGAGATCCGCGTCGGGGTCTCGCGCATCGGGGAGACCTCCATCACGATGCGCTTCGAGGCCTACCGCGCGAGCGACCTGCGGCACCGCGCTTCGGCGACGGTCACGGTGGTCTCGGTGGAGAAGGCGTCCATCGCGAAGAAGCCGCTCCCGCCATTCGTGAAGGACGCCCTCAGGCCGTATCTGGTTCGATCGGCGTGATGCTCCCGGTGGTGTGCGAGGCGCGGCTGCGCGCCTCCATCGCCTTGCTCACGCGCCGATGCATGCGCTGCATGCCGTCGTACGCGGCGTACTTGAAGGCGTCGCTCAGCGTCGGGTAGTTGAAGACCGACTGGATGAAGTAGTCGAGGGACCCGCCGAATCGGATTACCGCGGCCGGGATGTGGATGAGCTCACAGGCGCCCTCGCCCATCACGCTCGCCCCGACCAGCTGCTCGTTGTCGGTGCGGAAGACGAGCTTCACGTAGCCCTCGGTGTCGCCGATGATCTGTCCGCGGGCATTGTCGCGGAACGAGGCCTTCCCGATCTCCACCGAGATCCCCAGCCGGCGCGCCTCGTCCTCGCCGAGGCCGACCGTGGCGATCTCCGGCACGGTCCAGACGCTGTAGGGGAGCACGGACGAGACCGCGGTCTTGTACTTGAGGTCGAAGGCGTGGCACATCGCGACCCGCGCTTGCTCCATCGAGGTGCTGGCGAGGGAGGGGAAGCCGATCACGTCGCCGGCGGCGTAGACCTTCGCGTTGGCGGTGCGATAGTGCTCGTCCACCGCGATGTAGCCGCGCGCGTTCGCCCGGATGCCCGCCTCGGCGAGGCCGAGGTCGGCACTGCGCCCTTCGCGGCCCACGCAGCAGAGCAGGCAGTCTGCGGTGAGTTCCCGGTCGCTGGAGAGCCGCACGGCGGCGACGTCGTCCCGCACTTCGACCGCCCGGACTACGGAGTCCATGATGACCTCGATGCCGAGTCGGCGCGTCATCTCCTGCCGCAGGGCGTCGGAGAGGTCCGCGTCGAGGTGGGAGATGAGCCGTGCGCGTTCGTTCACCAGGGTCACGCGCACGCCGAGCGCGGCGAAGATGCTCGCGTATTCGCAGCCGATCACGCCGCCGCCCACCACCACGAGGCGCTTCGGGATCGCGGCGAGCGAGAGGACGTCGTCGCTGTCCACCACCACGCGCCCGTCGAACGGGATCGAGTCGGGCCGGACGGGCCGCGACCCCGTCGCGACGAGGAAGACGCCGGCACTGATGCGGCGCACTTCCTCGCGCGCGCGTTCCACCTCGATGGTGTCGGCGGAGACGAAGCGGGCGTGCCCCCGGAACCGCGTCACCTGGTGATGGTCGAGGTTGTCCTCGATCCGGTCCCACGCGGCCTCCACCACCGACCGCTCGCGGTGCATGAAGTCGCTGAGGGTGATGGTCCGCTTGACCTTGTACTCGACGCCGTAGAGTCCGTGCTGCCGCAGTCCGCTGAAGTAGAGCGCGGTCTCGCGCAGCGTCTTCGAGGGGATGGTGCCCGTGTTGACGGCGGCGCCGCCGAGTCTCGGCGCCACCTCCACCAGGCATACCTTCTTCCCGAAATACGCGGCCTGCGCGGCGCCCTTCTCGCCCGCCGGGCCACCGCCGATCACGCACAGGTCGAAGTGGTCTGTCATGTGCCGCGAAAATACCGCCTGCAGGGGCGTGCCGCGAGCCTTATCTTTCACGGATGAGCCCGGAATCCACCTATTTCCGCAAAGGGTTCGGTCTCAAGGCCGAGGTCGAGCGGACGCTGACTGCCGACTATGACGGACATCTCGTGGACCTGCTCTTGGCGCGGGAGCACACGCTCACCGCCGGGCCCGTCACGATCCGGCTGGCCAAGGAGTTCGGGTTCTGCTACGGCGTGGAGCGCGCGGTGGAGTACGCGTACCAGACGCGGACCAAGTTCCCCGAGCGCTGCATCTTCCTCGCGGGCGAGATCATCCACAACCCGCACGTGAACGAGAAACTGAGGGAGATGGGGATCGTCTTCCTCCCCCAGAGCGGGACGGGCTTCGACTACGGCGCGGTGACCCCGCAGGACGTGGTGATCCTCCCCGCGTTCGGTGTCACGATCCACGACTTCACCACCCTGCGCGAGCTGGGGTGCGTCATGGTCGACACCACCTGCGGCTCGGTGCTCAACGTGTGGAAGCGCGTGGACGCGTACGCGAAGGACGGGTTCACGGCGCTCATCCACGGCAAGTACTACCACGAGGAGACGCGCGCGACAGCGTCCCAGGTGGAGAAGTATCGCGGTGGCACGTACCTCGTCGTGCGCGACATGGCCGAGGCGGATGACGTGATCGCCTACATCGAGGGTCGGGGCGACCGCGAGGCGTTCGTGGCGCAGTACGCGAGGGCGGCGAGCCCGCATTTCGATCCGGACCTGCATCTCGACCGGATCGGTGTGGCCAACCAGACGACGATGCTCGCGCGCGAGTCGCTCGCGATCGCCGCGGCCGTCGGAGCGGCGATGGAACGTGCCCACGGCAAGGACCACCGCGAGACGCACTTCCGCACGTTCGACACGATCTGCTCGGCGACGCAGGACCGGCAGGACGCCGTGAACGCACTGCTCACGGAGCCGCTCGACGTGATGCTCGTGGTGGGCGGCTACAACTCCAGCAACACGATCTCGCTCGCGGCGCTGACGGCGGAACGGGTGCGCACCTTTCACATCGAGGACGCGGCGTGCATCGACCCGGCGCGCGGCAGGGTGCGGCACCGGGACCCGGTCACGCACGAGGAAGTCGAGTCGGAGGCGTGGCTGCCGGCGGACGGCGACGTGCGCGTCGGGCTCACCGCGGGTGCGAGCACGCCGAACAACAAGATCGGCGAGACCGTCGCGCGCGTGCTGGCGACGCGCGGCGTGGACCCGGCGACCGTCGTCTGAGTGAGGCCATCCCGTGTCCCTCTCGGACCCTGAACCCGTGACGAGGATCCCGTGAGCGCACCGCAACCGTCGCCGACGGATCCGGGCTTCATCGCGCTCGAGGGAGGCACGTCCCGCATCGAGGTGGTGCCGCAGCATGGCGGTCGCGTGCGGTCGCTGCGGCTCGGCGGTCGTGAGTGGCTGTTGAGCGAGGGGGTGGGCACCGAGCCGCGTGCCGGCAGCCGCCCGATCGACGGCGCGGGCTGGGACGAGTGCGCCCCCGCCGCCGGTGCGGGGACGCTCCCGGACTGGGTGAAGGGCGTCGGCGGCCGGCCCGTGCCCGTGGGCGGGGAGGCGCGCTCCAAGGTCCCGGACGTGAACATCCGCACCGAGGCCGGCGGGCACCAGGTGGAGTGCACTTGGCGCGGCGACCGGCTGCCGTGGGAACTGCATCGCTCGCTGCTCATCCGCCCGGACGGCGCGGTGGAGGCGCGATACGAGGCCCTCACCACCGGTGAGCACCGGTTGCCGTTCCTCTGGAGCGCACACCTCCTCTTCCCGCTCAGCGCCGCCACGCGCGTGAAGCTGCCGGACGCGGGCCGCCTGCGCATCTCGGAGCTGACCGGTGCCGGGATGGAGAAGGCCGCGGCCGACGAAGCCGCCAAGTGGCCGCGCCTGACGCTCGACGGCAGGCCGCGC
>JAOUHR010000301.1 GCA_029884515.1 Gemmatimonadota bacterium | reverse complement strand
CACCGCGCGCGTGGCGGCCGCACCTACTCCTTCGGCGCCCCCGCGCGTGCGGAGCCCGTTCACGCATCCCAGGATCGAGACGACGAAGCCGAAGCTCGCCGCCTTCACGAGGCCGTACCGCACGTCAAAGGAATCGAAGAAGAGCCGCGCGCCCTTCAGGAACTCCATCGTCGAGAGGTCGAGCAGCACCAGCGAGGCCGCCCAGCCGGCACTCAGTCCCACGAACATCGCCACTCCCACCACCACGGGGAACATCACGATGCCCGAGAGGACGCGCGGCACCACGAGGTAGGCCACGGGGTCGTACGCCAGCGTCTCCAGCGCGTCCACCTGTTCGGTGACTCGCATGGTGCCGAGCTCGGCGGCGATGTTCGCGCCCACGCGGCCGGCCAGTGCGAGGCCGGTGAGGACCGGGGCGAGCTCCATCATCACCGTCTTCTGCACCAGCGTGCCGACAAGGTAGCGCGGCACGGCGCCGGTGAAGCTGTAGCTCGCGAGGAGGGCGAGCACGACCCCCGTGAAGAGAGCGATCAGCATCCCGATCGGCAGGGAATCGACGCCGAGTTGGCGCGCCTGCTGCGTGAGGTTGGGCCACCAGGTGCGCACGTCACGCGCGGAGCGCACGGTCTGGGCCGTGAGCCTGCCGGCAGCCCCGAACGACTCCAGGGCCTCGCGCGCGGCGCGTCCAATGGACTCGATCACCCCGAGAACATACGGCCACGTGCCGGTGCGCCCCAAGGCGGAAGTCCGCACAAGGCGCCCGGGAACACCCGACGCTCCCGGGTCCCGGGTTATCTTTCCGGGTCCTTCCACCCCTTCGGTTCAGAGGGTCGCGCCCTGGGCAAGCTCGTCGTTCTGATGGTGACCGCGTTCATGGACATGGTGGGGCTCCTCATGGTGCTCCCGCTGTTGCCGTTCTACGCGATCCGGTTCGTCGGTCACGGGCCGTTGTGGAAGGTGCTGAACGCGCTGGGGATGGGCGGCGAGGGCGCGGTGATCGCGATCCTCGTCTCCTCGTTCGCGATCGCACAACTCGTCAGCGCGCCGATGTGGGGTCGCGTCTCCGACAAGTTCGGCCGGCGGCCGGCACTGCTGGTCGGACTCATGGCGAGCGTGATCGCCTATGTCGTGTTCGCCTTCGCGAACTCGCTCGAGCTGCTCTTCCTCTCCCGACTCATCCAGGGCGCGGGCGGCGGGACGGTGGGCGTGATCCAGGCCTACGTCGCCGACGCCACCAAGCCGAAGGACCGGGCCAAGGCACTGGGCTGGCTCTCCGCGGCCACGAACGCCGGCGTGGCGCTCGGCCCCGTGATCGGGTCGTTCGCGACGCACCTCGGCACCGCCGCCCCGGGACTCCTGGCGGCGGCGCTCACGCTGGTGAACATGGCGTTCGCATTCCGCTACCTCACCGAATCGAACGAGCATGCGGGCGCGGCCAAGGCCGACCGGCCGGTGGTGCGTCGCTCCCGCACGGCACTCCTCCGTGTCACCACGCATCCGCGCGAGCCGGCGTCCCGCTTGATCTTCGTGTACGCGATCGGCATGGGTGCCTTCCAGGGGACGATGGCGATCCTGGCACTCTTCCTCCTTGACCGCTTCGGCATCAACGAGAAGAGCATCGGCTGGGTGTTCCTGTACATCGGCACGCTCTCGGTGGTGACCCGCGCGCTGCTCCTCGGGCCCGCCGTGGACCGCTACCGCGAGCCCACGCTCTCGCGCTATGGCATCGTGCTGCTCGCGCTCGGACTGGCGGCGATTCCCCTCTCGTACAACTACGTCGTGCTCGCGATGGCCGTCGCCCTCATCCCCCTCGGCACGGCGTTCACCTTCCCGTGCGTGACCGGGATGCTCTCGCAGGTGATCCCGAACCACGAGCGCGGGCTCTACATGGGGGTGCAGCAGACGTTCGGCGGGATCGCGCGCGTGATCGGGCCGATCTGGGCGGGGTTCGCGTTCGACTATCTCGGCCACAGCGTGCCCTTCTACACGGGGGCGGCGCTGGCGCTGTTCACCTTGACGCTGAGCGCAAGGATGGAGCAGCACCTGCCGGCGCACATCGAAACCGCGCCGGTCGCCGCGCCGAAGCCGGTCATCCCCTGACGGCGTCCTCCGCCTCGCTGATCAACCGCACTCCCCGCTCATAGAAGATGTAGTTGTACGCCCACTGGAGCAGCACGCTCACGCGGTTCCGGAAGCCGACCAGGTACATGATGTGCAGGAAGAGCCAGAACACCCACGCGACGTAGCCCGCGATGCGGATGCGCCCGCCGGCGAGTGAGGCGACGGCCATGTGCCGGCCGATGGTCGCCAGCTCCCCCGTGTTCACGTAGCGGAATGGCGTGGTCGGTTCGCCGGCGATGCGCGCGCGGATGTTGCGCGCCGCGCGCTGCCCCATCTGGGTCGCGGCCGGTGCCACGCCGGGCACGAACGTCCCCTCCGTCCACGGCATCGCGGCGATGTCGCCGGCCACGAAGACGCGGTCGTCATCCGGCAGGGAGAGGTCGGACCGGGCCAGCACGCGCCCCGCCGCGTCGAGCGGTGCGCCCAGGAGCCGGGAGAGCGCGGAGGCGGCATTGCCGGCGGCCCAGAACACCGAACGTGCGGCGATCCGCTCGGCGCCCATCGAGACGCCATCCGCGTCCACGTCCGTCACGAACGTCGAGGTGCGCACCTCAACGCGGAGCCTGGCGAGGTCGTGCGCGGCGCGCGCGGAGAGGGACGGCGGGAACGACGGGAGGAGCCGCGGCCCGCCTTCGACGAGCACCACGCGCACCTTCGACGTATCGATGCGCCGGAAGTCCGGGCGGAAGGCGCCGCGACACATCTCCGGCAGCACACCGGCCAGCTCCACGCCGGTGGGCCCACCGCCGACGATCACGAACGTCATCTGCGCGTCGCGTTCCGCCGCATCCGCCTCCCACTCCGCGCGCTCGAGCGCAAGGAGGATCCGCCGCCTGATCCGGCGGGCGTCCTCGAGGCTCTTCAGCCCGGGCGCGACCGCCTCCCATTCGGGGTGGCCGAAGTAGGCGTGGCGCGCGCCGCTGGCCACGACCAGGTAGTCGTACGGGACCGGAGCGTCGTCCTCGGCGAGGCGGAGGGTGCGGGTGGTGCGATCGATCGCTTGGACGGAGCCAAGGCGCGTGGCGACGTTCTTCTGCCGCCGCAGGATCCATCGGATCGGCGCCGAGATGTCGCTCGGTGCGAGCGCCGTGGTCGCCACCTGGTAGAGGAGCGGCTGGAAGACGTGGTGGTTCGTGCGGTCGATGATCAGCACGTCCACCGGCGCGCGAGCCAGGGCCCGGGCGGCGCTCAGTCCGGCGAAACCGCCTCCGATGATGACGACGCGGGGCCGTCGCGCCGGGTCGTCCACATCACCTACGGTGGCGTGAGGCCGGCGGAGAGCAGATTCACGAGCAGGCGCACACCGCCCGGCACACCGCCCGGCACCTGCCGGAAGAGCGAGAGCGAGGTGTACACGTAACGCCCGCGCCCGACCGTGGCCGTGAGGATCGCCCCGCGATTCTCCGGCTCGTCGGGATCGTGCATCTCGAGCGGCGTGCCGTAGCGGGGGTCGATCTCCCCTGGCATGTAGAGGCCGCGCTCCTGCACCCAGCCTTCCCAGTCGGCCATCGTGATCCGGTTAGGCCAGGTGAGGATCCGCGCGCGCGGGTCGAGCACCTGGATGGGCGCCTCCTCGATGGTCACGCGCGCAGCAGGCCGGCCGAAGGTGACCGGATACGGCATCATGCCCGGGCCCGCCATCTCGTACTGGC
>JAOUHR010000300.1 GCA_029884515.1 Gemmatimonadota bacterium | reverse complement strand
CTCGTCGCGGTGGGTCGGCTGGGTGAGTCAGTGGCTTCGCGGCCGCTCGTCGCGGGGCAGAATTCGGTGGAACGGCTCGCTGCACTGCTTCGTCGTCGAGAATCGTTCTATCTGCAAGCGAATCATACGGTTAACACCGATTCGATGACGCCTGCCGAGGTGTGCGACTCTATAGTAGCGCTTGTGTCGCAGTTCCCACCGGACTAGGATAGCCACCCTTATGGCAACCAAGAAGAAGAGCGCCGCCAAGAAGGCAGCGGCGAAGAGGAAGGCCGTTCCCGCGAAGGCCGATGGGCTCGCCGCGACGAAGGCGACCGCGAAGACCGCGAAAAAGCCTGTCCGAAAGACGAGGGCGACGAAGGCGACGAAGGCGACGAAGGCGACGACGGCTCGGGCGGCACGACCCGAGCCGGAGCTCCCGCACGACGAGGACGCTGCGCGGTCCGCCGCCGGCAAGTCGCTCGTGATCGTCGAGTCGCCCGCGAAGGCCAAGACCATCGGCAAGTACCTGGGGTCCGGCTACGCCGTGAAGGCGACCGTGGGGCACATCCGCGACCTGCCGGTGAAGCAGATCGGCATCGATACCGAGCATGGTTTCGAGCCGCAGTACGTGACGATCCCGGGCAAGGAGAAGACCGTCGCCGAGTTGAAGAGCGCGGCGAGGACGGCGAAGGCGGTGTTCATCGCGACCGACCCGGACCGCGAGGGGGAGGCGATCGCGTGGCACGTCGAGCAGCAGATCAAGTCGCCCAAGGGGCCGCCCATCAAGCGTGCGCTCTTCTTCGAGATCACCAAGGACGCGGTCGCCAAGGCGCTGCAGGAGGCCAAGGCGATCGACCAGAAGAAGGTGGATGCGCAGCAGGCGCGGCGCGTGCTCGACCGGCTCGTGGGCTACAAGGCCAGTCCGGTGCTCTGGAAGACGGTGAAGAAGGGACTCTCGGCCGGCCGGGTACAGACCGTCGCGCTGCGGCTGCTGGTGGAGCGCGAGCGGGAGATCCGTGCCTTCGTGCCGCGCGAGTACTGGACGATCGCCGCGCAACTCGAGCACGACGGCCAGGCCTTCACGGCCAAGCTGCACCATGTGGACGGCGAGAAGCCGGACATCCCCGACGAGCGGGCGGCCCAGAGGATCATGGGCGACCTCAAGGGGCGGTCGCACTTCGACGTCACCGACATCAAGCGCCGCGAGCGCCGCAAGAATCCCGAGGCGCCGTTCAAGACGAGCACGCTGCAGCAGGAGGCGGCGAAGAAGCTCGGATTCGGTTCCAAGCGCACCATGCGGCTGGCGCAGAACCTCTATGAGGGCGTCGAGCTCGGGAAGAGCGAGGGGTCCGTCGGCCTCATCACGTACATGCGCACCGACCACGTGCGCGTGTCGGACTCGGCCGCGGCCTCGGCGCGCACCTTCCTCGCCGACCGGTTCGGCAAGGAGTTCCTGTCCGACACCCCGCGGCTCTTTCCCGCGGGCAAGGACGACGCGACGCAGGGCGCGCACGAGGGCATCCGACCAACGGAGCCGTCGCGGTCGCCCGAGAGCGTCGCGAAGTTCCTCTCTCCCGAGCAGCTCAAGCTCTACACGCTCATCTGGCAGCGCTTCATGGCGTCGCAGATGGCCCCGGCCGTGTTCGACACCACCACGGTGGACTTCGACCTCGGTCGCTTCCTGTTCCGCGCCACCGGCTCGGTGGTGAAGTTCAAGGGCTTCCTCGCGCTCTACAGGGAGACGCGCGAGGAGGGCGACTCGAAGGCGCTCGAGGACGAGCAGGCGCTGCCGGCGATCGAGCCCGGCGAGCATGCGCCGGTGCGCAGCATCGATCCCACGCAGCACTTCACCGAGCCACCGCCGCGGTACTCGGAGGCCTCGCTCGTGAAGGAGCTGGAGAAGCGCGGCATCGGCCGCCCCTCCACCTACGCCTCGATCATCTCGACGCTCACGGAGCGGCACTACGCCGAGCTGCAGCAGCGGCGCTTCTTCCCGACGCCGATGGGGGAGTCCGTCGAGAAGGTGATGGTGAAGCAGTTCCCGCGGGAGTTCGACGTGGGCTTCACGGCGGAGATGGAAGGGGAACTCGACAAGGTCGAGGACGGCCGGCTCCAGTGGCAGGAAGTGCTCCGCGAGTTCTGGTCGCCGTTCGAGAAGGCGGTGGGCTCGGTGGACGCGGAGGCGCTGATCCGCGAGGCGCACGACCTGAGCGCGCTCGAGACGGAGCGCTGCCCGCTCGACGGCGGGAAGCTCATCCCGAAGGGCGGGTTCTTCGGCCCGTTCGTGGCGTGCGAGAACCACCCGAAGGCCTGCAAGTACACGCGGCCGCTCAAGGGCGAGCGCGTGCCCGCGCAGAAGACGGACATCCCGTGTCCGGTCTGCGGCGAGATGATGGTCGTGCGGCGGTCGCGGTCGGGCGAGTTCCTCGGCTGCTCCACCTTCCCGAAGTGCCGCGGCACCAAGTCGATGCCGACCGGGGTGAAGTGCCCCAAGGATGGCGGCGACATCGCGGCGCGCCGCTCGAAGAAGCGCGGCAAGGCGTTCTACGGGTGCGAGAACTACCCCAAGTGCGACTTCGTCTGCTGGGACAAGCCGGTGCTGGAGAAGTGTCCTGACTGCGGCTACCTCGGGGCGGAGGCGAAGAGCACCAAGACGCGTGGCCACTACCGGCGTTGCCTGAAGTGCCAGGACGAGTGGGACGTTACGGCACCGGAAGGCTCGGACGCCGAGGCCGAAGCAGCATCGCTCGCGGGGTAGCATGACGGTGGCGATCCACGTCGTCGGGGGCGGCCTCGCCGGGAGCGAGGCCGCCTTCCAGCTCGCCGAGCGCGGACACCGCGTGGTGCTGCACGAGATGCGGCCGCTCCAGCGCACCGCCGCGCACCAGACCGACCGGCTCGCCGAGCTCGTCTGCTCGAACACCTTCAAGAGCACCGAGGTCACGAACGCGCACGGGCTGCTCAAGGCCGAGATGCGGGCGCTCGGGAGCCTCGTGCTCGCGTGCGCCGATTCGGCGCGCGTCCCCGCCGGCTCCGCCCTTGCGGTGGACCGCGACGTCTTCTCGCGGGCGGTGCACGACCGTGTGCACGCGCACCCGCTGATCACCGTCGAGCGCGGCGAGGTCACGGCCCTGCCGCAGCCCGGGATCGTCGCCACCGGGCCGCTCACGAGCGACGCGCTCGGCGAGGCGATCCGCGCGCGGCTCGGCGTGGCGTCGCTCGCGTTCTACGACGCCATCGCGCCGATCATCGCGGCCGAATCGATCGACGAGTCGGTGGCGTTCCGGGCGGCGCGCTGGGACAAGGAGACGATGGCCGAGGCCGCGGGAGAGGAAGGGGCGTATCTCAACTGCCCGATGGACAAGGCCGAGTACGACGCGTTCATGGACGCCCTCACCACCGCGGACCAGTTCACGGCGCACGAGTTCGACGCGGTACCGTACTTCGATGGCTGCATGCCGGCGGAGGAGATGGCGCGCCGCGGCCGCGAGTCGCTGCGCCACGGGCCGATGCGGCCGGTGGGGCTTCGCGATCCGCGCACCGGCAAGCGGCCCTGGGCGGTGGTGCAGCTCCGTCGCGAGGACCGCGCCGGCCGCATGTGGAACCTCGTGGGCTTCCAGACGCGCCTCCGCATCCCGGAGCAGTCGCGCGTCTTCCGGATGATCCCCGGCCTCGCCCAGGCGGAGTTCCTCCGCTTCGGCAGCATCCACCGCAACTCCTACCTGAACGCGCCGGGCTCACTGTCGCCCCACCTCGCCCTGCGCGACGCGCCCACGACACTCTTCGCGGGGCAGATCACCGGGGTGG
>JAOUHR010000299.1 GCA_029884515.1 Gemmatimonadota bacterium | reverse complement strand
GCGCCTGGGGTTCGGCTGGGACGACGTGCACGAGGAGGCGGAGCGACTGGAACACGCGGCGAGCGACGACCTGATCGCGCGAATGGCCGAGGCCATCGGGAATCCCACGGCCGATCCCCACGGTGCTCCGATCCCGACCGTCGCGGGCGAGGTGGACGAGACCCGTCTACAGAGCATCGCCGACCAGCCCGAAGGCGTGCAGGTGACCGTGGTCCGGATGTCCGATCGCGACCCGGAGTTCCTGCGCTACCTGGACGGGATGGGGATCCGCCCCGGCGCCACGGTGCGGGTGGTGTCGCGTGCGCCCTTCGCGGGACCCATCACGCTCGAGGTGGAAGGGGCGCGGCATGCCGTCGGAACGTCGGCGGCGGCGCAGGTCTACATCAGGCGCGACCGCCGCTGAGCGTCACGCGCGCCGCGGCAGCGCGGCGCGGATGCGCGCCACCGTCTCCTCGGCGTTCTCCACCTCGACGATGATCTCGTCGTACGCCGCCTCGGGGCTGCATTGGATCACCACCGCCTGCTCCGGATTCCGCACGGACCAGAAGTCGGGACGGAAGTCGGACTGGTAGTAGGTGCCCGCCGTGTAGACGTACGGGATGTGTGTGCCTGGGAACTTGATCCCCGGGATGAAGCGGTTTGCGCGCTCCGGGTCGTGGCGCACGTCGCGGACGTCGCTCAACGGCACGCGCAGCGATGATTTCAGGGCCCAGAGCTTGTGCCGCCCCACGACCTCGATGTCGAGTGCGTCACCCACGACGGTGATGGTGACCATCGTCAGCGCGCCCCGAGCGTGGTCGCGAGCCAGTCGGCGAGCGCGCCCAGCACCTCGCCGTCCACCTTCGGGTCCGTGAGCCTGGCGTAGCCGCTGGGGTGGCCGTTCGGATCGCGCAGGAAGAGGTGGTTGCGGTCGGCGAACACGCGCGTCGTGACGTGCGTGTTGCCGCCCTCGCCCAACGCTTTCGCGAGCAGCTCGGCCTCCTCGGCGCGCACCTGCTGGTCCGTCGCGCCCTGCAGGATGAGCACGGGCTGCTTCACCTTCTTGATGGTCGGGATCGGTTCGTACGTGAGGAAGTAGCGCATCCACGGGCCCTTCGCCGCCGTGGAGTCGAACTCCGCCCGCGAGGCGGCGATCGCCGAGTCCTTCGATGCCGCCGGTATGGTGGCCGAGCCGCGGACCTGGTTTTCCAGTTGATAGTCGATGATCTGCCGGCCGTTGTACGCGGGGCCCGCCATCAGGACGATGGCGGCCAGCCTCGCATCGGTGGCGGCGAGCATCGGCGCGATCATCCCGCCCTCGCTGTGCCCGACGAGCGCGATCCGCGCCGGATCCACGTCGGCACGCGTCCGAAGGTAGGCGACGGCGGCGCGGATGTCGTTCGCGAAGTCGGCGCTCGTGCCGTTCACGTCTCCGCCCGAACCGCCCACGCCACGATCATCGAGGCGCAGCACGATCAGCCCCCGGCGGCTCAGCGTGTCGGCCACCTGGCGGAAGAGCCGGTAGCCGCCGGCCACGCCGATGTACTCGTCGCGGTCCTGGAGCCCGGAGCCCGTGATCGTCACCACCGCGGGCAGGCGGCCGGTGGCTCCGGCGGGCCTGGTGAGCGTGCCCGAGAGCGAGAAGCCGGCGGGAGTGGGGACCATGACCTCCTCCGCGGAATACGGTGCCCCCGGGGGAGCGGAATAGTCCGGACGCCCGAGGGAGATCCCCGCGGCGGCCGGGCCCTCCACCACCGCGATCCGCATCCCCTGCGCCGGCAGCGATCCCCCGGTCACGTTCCCTGCGTCGTCGAGGGAGACCAGCGTGGTGTTGCCGGCGATCGTGAATCGCGCGCTGTCTGCGCCGACGAGCTCCAGCGTACCGTCCACCGTCTGCGCGCCCGAGAGCGCGAAGAGTGGCACCGTCAGCGATGTGACCCCGCGCGCCCTGGCGATCCGCACCGACTGCTCGAGCACCACGAAGTCGTTGTTCATGATCGGCAGCGCCCCGGTGCGGGTCGCGAGCCGCAGGTTCCGCGTGGCGCCACTCGCCAGGATGGCCAGGAACGCGCTGTCGCCAGCCATCTCGAGCGTTCCCGACTGCAGCGCCGGCGCGTCCGCACGGGTGTTGGCCCCGCGCACCGAGAAGGTCATCCGTGGGATCGACTGGTCGCGCGCGAGCGTGAAGTCGAGCGTGATCTGCGGCTGCCCGACGACGGCGACGTGCGCCGAGACCGCCGACTCGGTGCGCCGCACGCGCTCGACCACGAGGGTGTCGGTGCCGCGCAGGATCAGGATGGCAGCCGACCGCGCGCCCGACCGCGCGCCCGACCGCGCGTCCGGCTGTGCGCCGGCGCCGGCCGGGATCGCGAGCGCCGCGAACAGGGTGACGACGAGGGAACGGAACGAGGGGACCATCGCTGCCTCACTCCTTGAGGGTCGGGGTTCTGGACGCACCACGCGGGGCGCCGGAGCTCGCCGACCGTCCCGCGCGCCGCAGTGCGTCCCGCAACAGGAACTCGATCTGCCCGTTCAGGCTGCGCAGGTCGTCATTCGCCCACCGCTGGACGGCGTCCAGCAGCGCGCGGTCGACGCGCAGGAGGAACGGCTTCTTCTCCGCCATGGGCTCGGCGGCCTCAGGTGTAGAGCGAGCCCGCGTTGATCACCGGACTCGTGGAGTGTTCCGAGCAGAGCACCACCAGCAGGTTGCTCACCATCGCGGCCTTCCGCTCGTTGTCGAGCTCCACGATCGACTTGGCGCTGAGCATCTCGAGCGCCGTCTCCACCATCCCCACCGCACCCTCGACGATCTTCTGCCGCGCGGCGATGATGGCGCTCGCCTGCTGCCGCTGGAGCATCGCCGCGGCGATCTCCGGCGAGTAGGCGAGGTGCGAGATGCGCGCCTCCACGACCTCGACGCCGGCCTTGAGCAACCGGTCCACCAGCGCCTTCTCGAGTGCGTGCGAGACCTCCTCGGTGTGCGTCGAGAGCGAGTGCTCTCCCGGGGTGTGCGAGTCGTACGAGTACTGCGTGGCCACGGCGCGCAGCGCCGACTCCGACTGCACCGCGACATACCGCGTGTAGTCGTCCACCTCGAAGAGCGCCTCGGCCGAGTCGACGACCTTCCAGACCACGATCGCGCCGATCTCGATCGGGTTCGCCTGGTTGTCGTTCACCTTGAGCTTGGCGGTCTCGAAGTTCCGCACGCGGAGCGAGATCGCCTTCTTCATCAGGAACGGGTTGGCGAACCAGAGGCCGTCGGTCTTCACCGAACCCTTGTACTTGCCGAACAGGACCAGCGCCTTGGCCTCGTTCGGGTGCACGATGAAGAGACCCGTCAGGAAGAAGACGCTGAGGACCACGACGGTCAGGGCGGCGCCGGCAGTGAGCCCGTCGCTCGCGCGAATCGCCTGCACGAAGAACACGATCGCGCCCACCACCACGGCGAGCAGGATGAGCAGGACGCCGAGACCGTTCGACGCGGGGTACTTGTTCTCGCGATACACGGTAATCTCCGGGAGAATGGTATCGCAATGATATCAAAACGGTATTGAGTCGTCAAGGGGATCCCCGCGCGGGTGCCCCCCGCCTACCCCATCCAGAGCTGGGCGGCGACGAGGACGAGGAACGCCGAGAACGCCCGGCGGAGCTGCAGGTCGGTGAGGTGCTGGACCACCTGCGCGCCGAGGTAGGCGCCGATGAACAGGCCGAGGGCGATCCAGAGCGACGCCCGGATGTCGAGGTTGCCCGTGCGGTGATAGGTCCAGGCTCCGAGCAGCCCGACGGGGAGGAGCAGCGCACCGAGCGACGTG
>JAOUHR010000298.1 GCA_029884515.1 Gemmatimonadota bacterium | reverse complement strand
GACCCGCTCCAGCCGGCATGCCGTTCGACGGCGCCTCGGCCTACCACCGCCTGCCCGATGCGATTGCGCTGACCCCCGAGCAGATCGCGGCGATCCGGGCCCTGCGTGAGGCCTTCAAGGCCGACCATGCCGCGGAGATCGCCACGCTGCGCGAGATCTTCATGCGCGCCCGTGCGGCCCGCGAAGCTGGTGCGACCCGCGACGAAGTGCACGCGATCCTGATGGAGGGCCGCGACACCGCGATCGCCCTGCGTCCGTACGTGATCGCGCTCCGCGAGGGCATCTGGGATATCCTGACCCCCGCACAGCGCGAGTGGCTGTTCACGCACCGCCGGCTCCCGTTCGTGCCGCGTCCGATCGCGCACCCGTAATCGCGGCGCAGTCCCGGTGGACGATGAAGGGGCCTGGCGGATCCTGCGCCAGGCCCCTTCATCGCGTCGGGACTCGCGCTACCGCCGAGTCGGCACCGCGTACTCCCCGGTCTTCGGGCGCTCCGGGAACTTGAACCACGCGGCCACGTGCTGCCGCCACTCGTCCATGATCTCGTAGACCGTCGGGATCACGAGCAGCGTGAGGAACGTGGACGTGATCACGCCGCCGATGATGGCGCGGCCGAGCGGCGCGCGGAAGTCGGCACCCTCGCCGAGTCCGAGCGCCACCGGGATCATGCCGGCGATGAGCGCCATCGTCGTCATCAGGATCGGCCGCAATCGCACGCGCCCCGCCTCGATGATCGCCGAGCGCCGGTCCATCCCCTGCTCCTGCCCCCATTTCGCGAAGTCGATCAACAGGATCGCGTTCTTCGCCACGATGCCCATGAGCAGGATCACGCCGATCATCGACATGATGTTCAGCGTGTCTCCCGTGATCAGCAGCGCCAGCACCACGCCGATGAGGGAGAGGGGGAGGGAGATGAGGATCGCGATGGGCTCGAGGAAGGAGCCGAACTGCATGACGAGGATCAGGTACATGAGCATCAGCGCGATGCCGAGCGCCGCGAAGATGTCGCCGAAGACCTCGGCCTGGTCCCTCGCCTCGCCGCCGAGCGACCACCGCACGCCGTCGGGCAGCGGGGTGCGCGCGAGCGCGCGCTGGATGTCCGTGGTCACCTCGCCGAGCGAGCGGCCCGCAAGGTTGGCCTGCACGATGATCACGTTGTCGCGGTCCAGGTGGCTGATCTTCGCGGGCCCGAGGCCCTGGGAGATGCTCGCGAGCTGGCCGAGCGGCATCATCGTCATGCGGCCGCCCTGCCCAGCCACCGAGATCGGCAGCCGCTCGATGTCGCTGGTGCGCGTGCGCGATTCCGGCGCCAGCCGCACCCGCACTTTCCGGTTCTCGCCGGACGGATCCACCCAGTCCCCGGCGTCCACGCCGGCGAACGCCGGGCGGAGCGACTGCGCGAGCTGCCCCACGGTCACGCCGAGCGTGCCGGCGAGCGAACGGTTGAGCGTGATCTCGAGCTCCGGCTTCTGGCCCTTGGTCGACAGCCCCACGTCCACCGCCCCGGGGATCCCGCGCACCAGCTTGAGCACGGAATCCGCCGCGCCCTGCAGCACGCGCGGGTCGTTGCCGCGGAGTTCGAGCTGCACTTGTTTGATCGCGCCGCCGAACCCGGAGGTGAATACTGCCACGGTGGCGCCGCCGATCTGCTTGACCTCCTCGCGCAGCACCCCGCCGAAATGTTCCTGCGTGCTCGAGCGCGCGGCCTTCGGCACCATCCGCACGTAGACCGATGCGAGATCCACCGACCCGAGCGCCTCGGAGGGATCCTGTCCGCGGCCGGCACCGATGGTGGTGAAGGTGTAGCGCACCTCACCGTGGCCGCGGGCGAGCCGTGCGGCCTCCTCGGCCTTCAATCGCGTGTACTCGAGGTTCGACCCCGGCGGGGTCTCCACCTGGATGGTGATCTCGGAGCGGTCGGAGACGGGCACGAAACCGAAGCCGCCGAACGTCGCCTGTAGCCAGAGCGCACCGAACAGGCTCCCGCCGGCGAGTGCCACCATCGCGAGCCGGTGGTCGAGCGCCCAGCCGATCAGCCGCGTGTAGTCGAGCGTGCGGCGCTCGAACCACTGGTTGAAGATCTCGAGCTTGCGCGAGATCCAGTTGCGGTGCTGGTGCGCCTCCTTCTCCGGGTCGGGCCAGTAGGCCGAGAGCATCGGGTCGAGCGAGAACGAGACGAAGAGCGAGACGAGCACCGCGCAGGCGATCGTCAGGGCGAAGGGCTTGAACCACTGCCCCGAGATCCCGTACATGAACGCGATCGGCACGAACACGGCGACGATCGAGAAGGTCGTCGCCGCCACGGCGAGCCCGATCTCGTCGGTGCCCTCGTGCGACGCCCGGAAATGGTCCTTCCCCATCTCGATGTGCCGCACGATGTTCTCGCGCACCACGATCGCGTCGTCGATCAAGATGCCGATCGCGAGGGAGAGGCCGAGCAGCGACATCGTGTTGAGCGTGAACCCGAACGCCCAGACCGCGATGAAGCTGGCGAGCACCGAGATCGGGAGCGCGAGGCCCGTGATCACGGTCGAACGCCAGGAGTTCAGGAAGAGGAAGACGACGAGCACGGTCAGGAGCGCGCCCTCGAAGAGCGTGCTCTGGACGTTCGCCACCGAGCGCCGCACGCGATCGCCGGAGTTCTGGATCACGTCCATCGTCGTGCCCGCGGGGAGCGTCGCCCGCACCTGCTCGACGGCCTTCAGGACCTCGTCGCTCACCTGCGTCGTCGAGTATCCCTTCGACTTCTTGACCATGATGCCCACCGCATCGCGGCCATTGTAGATCGCGGCGGTGCGCGGTTCGGCGGTGCCGTCGCGGGCGACCGCGACCTCGCCCAGCCGGATCGCGCGACCGCCGCGCTCGGCGACCACCAGGCGCAGGAAGTCCTCTGGCGTCTCGAGCTTCCCCTTGAGCCGGATGGCACGCTCGTCGAGCGTGCCGTTCAGCCGCCCCACTGGCACGGCGAGGTTCTGCGCCTGGAGCGCGCCCACCACCTGGGCGACCGTGATACCCGCTGCCTCCATCGCGCCGGGCTTGATCTCCACGGTGAGCTCGCGTTCCACGCCGCCCACCACCGTGGCTTCGGCCACCCCGGGGATCCCGCGCAGTGCACGGGTCACACCCGGGTCCGCGATGCGCGTGAGCGAGGGCGCGTCGAGCGTGCTCGAGTTGAGCGAGAGCTGCACGATCGGCTGGTCCGCGGGGTCGAATCGCGTGAGCACCGGCTCCTTCATCTCCACCGGCAGGTCGGAGCGGATGGAGCTGATCTTGTCGCGGATGTCCTGCGAGGCCTGTTGGAGGTCCTTCTCGAAGACGAAGAACACCGTGATGTTCGCGAAGCCATCCTGCGCCGACCCGGAGATGCGGTCCACGCCGGAGATGCCGGCGACCGCCTCCTCCACGCGGTCGAGCACCTCGCGCTCCACCACGTCGGGCGAGGCGCCCGGGTAGGGGATCGCGACGTTCACGATCGGCTGCTGCACGTCGGGGAACTCGTCGGTCTCCAGCTGCCAGAGCGCGAAGAGCCCGAACACCACCAGCGTCAGCATCGAGACGATGGTGACGAGGGGCTTCTTGATGGCGAAATCCGAGATGAACACTGGAGGGCTCCGGGCTAGTTGCGCGCCGGCTTGTCCGCCGGCGTGCTGACCTTGAGGGGCGTGCCGGGGGAGATCCCGAGCGCGGGTCCGATGAGGAGGGTGTCGCCCGGCAGCACGCCGGTGAGGATCTCCACGCGCTCGAGTGCCTCGTCGCGCGCGCCGAGCGTCACGTCCACCTTCTCGGTGCGGCCGTTC
>JAOUHR010000297.1 GCA_029884515.1 Gemmatimonadota bacterium | reverse complement strand
CGAGTCCGCTTGTGCGGGGAACGCCGCGAGGGCGCGTGCTGCACGGGCCTCGAGTTCCGCACCGATCATGGCTCGGATCCTCTGCTCGGCACGCGGCGGCAGGGGAACTTCCGGACCTGACGCGCCCCGCGCGAGGCGCAGGACCGCGCGCGGGCTGGACGAGAGGCGCCAGCGACCATTGATCCGTCGCCCGGCGAGGACGAGTGGCCCATGCACCAGGGCGATGAAGCCGAACCGGCTCGCGTGTACGGCGGCGCTCACGGCGGCCGCACTCCGATCCGTGGATGCCGCGGCGGACCAGCGTTCCAGCAGGCGTTCGAGTGCATCGCGAGCGCGAGTGTCCGCCAGGGCATCATGGCGCACCGACTGCTTCCGTCGCAGCCGCTCGGCGAGACGCACGAAGGGGGTCGCGGCGCGCGGGAGCGCGAATCGCACCTCGCGCACGTCGCTCACCCCCGAGCCCGCGCGCGTGATGCGACCGACGCGCTGCTCCAGTCGTGCCGGTGTCCACGCGAGGTCCGCGTGGACGACGGTCTTCACGCCGGGCATCTCGACGCCCTCGGCCAGCAGGTCGGTGGCGAGCACCAGTCGCACGGCACGCGCGTCGTCGCCGCCCAGCGGACCCGACCGCGCGCCCACGGCGTCGAGCACCTCCTCGCGACGCCAGCGTCCGGCCGCGGCGTCCACACGCGTCCCCGTGATCGCGACCACGCCGCCGATCAGGCGGAGTTCGCGCCAGAGCGCTCGTATCGTGTCCGCATGGCGTGCGAAGACCACGACGCGCTCCCCGGGCTGGTCGCACAACAGGGCCTCAATGGCTCGCGCCCGGGCCGCGCTGTCGCGTCCGACGTGCGGCGCGATGAGAGTCCGCATCGCGCGCACCGCCTCCAGGTGGTGGTTCACCCGCGCGAGCGCCGTCGCGGAATCGAACGACGCGCCGGACACCGGCACCACGAGTCCCGGGAGCGCGAGTTGCGAGCCCTCGTCCGACATCACCCAGGACCGCAGCGCTCGACGTGACGGCCAGCGGCCCTCGAGGAGCGCGTCCCGCAGCGCGCCGCCGCGGAGCAGGCGGCGCCGGAGTGCGGCGTCGAGGGCCGCGAGACTGGAGCACCAGGCGAGAGCGAGCGAGATCCGCACGAGGCTTGGCGCGAGGGATCCATCCGAAGCCGCCAACCCGTCCGGCAGCCCGCGAAGCGCCTTTGCCAGGCCGGGCACCTCCGCCGCGGCGCCAAGTGGCGGCAGCCGCCTCACACGCGGGCGCAACCCACGCTCAGGTGTCCGGCGCACTATCAAACGCGCCAACTCTGCAGGGGAGAGTGAACCCGCGCGCCCGCCGAGGAAGAGTGCCAGCAGCGCATCTCGGTCCGCTCGCCGGTTCACGACCGGAGTGGCCGTGAGCAGGAGCACCTGCGCGCCCGCGCAGGCGTGCGCCAGCACCCGGTATCGCACCGTTCCCGGCGTGCGCGTGTGATGGGCCTCGTCCACCACCACCAGTCCTGCCGGCTCCGGCCTGGCCGAACGGCTGAGCGCCTCGAAGGTCGCGATCCGGATCGCGACCCCGGCGCGGGCCGCCGCCCGCGTCCACTGCGCGCGCAGCGCCGCGGGGAGCACCACGAGCACGTCCGCGCACGCGGCGGCGACGGCGAGCGCGACCACGGTCTTGCCGGTGCCAGGCGAGTCCGCGAGCAGGGCGCCGCCGAACTCGCGCAGCGCCGCGTGGAGCTTCGTTACGCTCTCGCGCTGGGCCGTGCGGAGGACGAAGCGCCCGACGCGCTCCCCGCCCGCGACGGGTCGCAGCAGCGCATCCGCGATCCGCGCGCGCACGCCGTCGGCGCGCGCGTCTACGTCTGGTCCCACTCGAGCAGCGGACGGAGTTCCGCGCAGTGGATGCCGAACGCGTCGCAGACGGCCGCCGCGAGCGCGTCGGCATCCGGCGTGGTGCCGCGCGAGGCGGCCGCTCCGATCGGCGCGAGCGCGGCGCGTGCGCGCACCCAGTCGCGCGGGACGGGGAGACGGGCGCAGGTCCAACCGAGGAACCGTCGATAGCCTCCGCGTGCCGGCTCAGCGAGCGCGGCCAGCCAGGCGGCCGCCACGGCCGAGTTGAGGAGCGCGGCGAACGCGTGCGCGTCCGAGGCGAGTGGCGCGCGCACCATGTAGCACGAGTTGAGCGGGGCCGCGGGATCGCCAGCCGGCAGCACCGCGGCGCGCGGTGCGCGACCGATGTCGCTCCACACCACGCGGCACGCATCATCCCGCGCCGCCTCGGTGCGAAAGACACTCCACCAGCGCGCTCCCCGACCGTCCGAGCGACGCTCGAGCTCGCGCCGCCACTGCAGCAGCCAGCGCCGGGTTGCCGGAGGCAGCTTGGCGAGCGGCTCCCCGGAAGCCGTGTGCGTCCAGACGATCCCCGACCTCGCCGCGGCTTCGGCCACGCCGAAGGCCCGCAGGTGCTCGCCCCGCAGGAGCGGACGGAAACAGCCCGCCTCGATGAGTCCCTCGCGGCCGACGCTCCCGACGCGCACCAGGCCGCTGCCATCATCCGCGCGGAGCAGGGTCACGATGAATGCGGCATTGCATCCGGTCTTCACGCCGAGGATCGGTCGCCCGAACCTCGTCTCCGCAAGCGGGTCGCCAGCAGAGGTCAGGCGATCGAACGCGCGGCGCACCGCACGCGGCAGCAGCACCCAGGGTGCACCGGGCGTGCGGTCGAGCGGCAGGTCGGCGCGCGGGATGTTCCACGTCAGGGGCGCACCGGCCCCGAGTCGCGCGACCTCCACGCCGCGACTGGAGCGGGAGTCGGCGCGCTCGCGCCGCCGCGCATGGAGCGCGGACGGATAGACCACCGCATCGAATCCGGCGTCATTCGACTCCCAGGTCTCGATCGCGAGCGGTGGCGCCTCGCGCGCGAGCAACTCGCGGATCCCACCGCCGGCCAGTGCGCTCCAGAGCTTCGCGGGCAGGAGGAGCGAGAGCACGCCACCCGGCCGCACGAGGCGCACCGCCCGCTCCGTGAAGAGCGCTGCGAGGTCCGCCTGAGAGGCGAAGCCGCGGCCGGCCGCCGCCGACTCCGCCCCGGCACGCCAGGCGGCGTTCCGGAAGCTCGCGTATCGCGCGCGGAACGCGTCCCGGTCTGCCGCCGGGATCCGGTGCGTGCGCACCCAGGGAGGATTCCCGAGCACCAGCGACACGCCCCCCTCATGTGCGAGCGCAGGGAAGTGCGTGCCGAACGAGAACGGCAGCGCGCCACCCTCGGACAGCCGTCGCGCCTCGCGCGCCGAGGTACGCGCCGAGTCGCGCAGCGCGATCAGGTGGTCGCGCACGGCTGCCGAAGGTGGTCGTCGCTCGTGGAAGAGGTCGTGCGATCGCACGCTGGCCAGCAGGTCGCGCCGTTCCGCGCGCGCGCGGGCGCCGCGCTCCTCGGCAGCGCGGATCGCCCGGGCCCGCTCCTCTCGGTCGAGCACCCGGGCGAGGGACCGCTTCCGCGCGCCGCTCGCGCGCACGTAACGCAGGCGGAGCTGCTCGAGGCTCCCCTCGCCGCCGCCGGTGCATTCCTCGAAACCGGCCCCCTTCAGGGCGTCTCCCTCGCGGACGTTGCGGTCCAGGTTGGGAAGGGGGACGAACCGTGCGACATCCGCCTCGTCGTCCTCGACCACCACCGAGAGCCAGAGGCGGAGCTGACAGAGCCAGACCGCGGTCGGGTCGCGGTCAACGCCGAAGATCATCCGTGTGAGCACCTCGCGTCGCACCAGCGCGCAGTGCCGCGCGTCCCCCGCCGCCCGAATCCGGGCGGCGATCTCCTCG
>JAOUHR010000296.1 GCA_029884515.1 Gemmatimonadota bacterium | reverse complement strand
TCCACCGAGAACGCGGTGTCCTCCACCACGTCGTGGATCAGGCCGCTCGCGACGGTGACGGAGTCGAGCTGGAGGTCGGCAAGGATCTTCGCGACCTCCACGCAGTGCGTCACGTAGGGGTCGCCGTTGCGCCGCGTCTGCCCGGCGTGCGCCTTCTCGCTGAACCGATAGGCGCGCGCCAGCAGCTCGGTGTCGAGGCGCTCGGAGAGCGTCGCGTCCGAAAGGTCCCACCCGGGGATGATGTCGGTGAGGACTGGGGCGGTCACGAGGGGTCGGGGATCGGGTGCAGGGGATGCCGCACCGATGGTCGTTATATCGCCGGACGGAGGCGAAGGGTCAAGCTGGACGCCCCCCGAAGCCGCCGGGGCCACCCCCTCAGAGCAGGCCTGCCTCCGCGAACGACAGGAACCGGCCACGGCCGATGACGAGGTGATCCTGGATCGGGATGTCGAGCAGGCGACCCGCCGCCACCAGCTGGGCCGTGATGGCACGGTCATCCACGCTTGGCGTCGGATCGCCCGATGGATGATTGTGCACCAGCACCAGGCTCGCGGCCCGTTCGGCGATCGCCTCGCGGAAGACCTCGCGGGGGTGGACGAGCGAGCTGTTGAGGATGCCGCGGCTCACGAGCACGTCGCGCTCCAGCCGGTGCTGCGAGTCGAGGATCGCGACGTGGAACTCCTCGACCGTGAGCCCCTCGAGGCGGGGCGCGTAGAAGCGCCAGACGTCCCGCGGGCCACGCATCGGTTCGCCGTCCTCCACCCCCTCCGCGGCCAGCCGGCGCCCCAGTTCGAGGGCGGCGTGCATTGCCAGGGCGCGGACCTCCCCTACCCCATGAAATGCCGTCAGCCTGGCGAGCGGCATCTGGCCCAGGCGGCGGAGCGACCCCCCCGCGCGGTGCAGGACGTCGGCCGCGGTCTCGGTGGCCGTCTGGCCAGTGGAGGCGACGCCGAACAGGAGACCGAGGAGTTCGCTGGTGGTCAGGGCCGTCGCGCCGAGCGCCCGGAGGCGCTCGCGCGGGCGGTCCGACGGCGGGAGGTCGAGGACGGAGGCCACGCGCCGATGGTACGCGGCGCGGCCCCCTGGAGCGGCACCGGAATCCTGCGCGCGGTCGCTAAGCCCGGCGTGAGTCGCGAAGGGTCCGGCACCGCGCGCCCGCGTGCGCAGGAGCGCTCGACACGGAAACGCGGCGGTTGGCCACGGGCATCACGCCCCGTGACACTTCTTGAACTTCTTCCCGCTCCCGCACGGGCACGGGTCGTTCCGTCCCACACCGGTGAAGTCGAGGTTGGCGGCGTTGGTGCTCGCGCCGCTCAGGTTGGTCACTCCCCGGCCTGCCCCCACGACCTTGGGAGCGGCGCGCGCCGGCTCAGCGACGGCCGCGGGCGACTCGACGGTCCCACCGTCCATGGCCGCCGATTCCGCGACGCCCAGTGCGTTGAATCGCCGCGCGGCCGGTGCCCGCGCAGCGGCCGCGGCGGGGCCCCGTCCCGGCGGCTGGTCGTCGAACACCAGCTGCACCTTGAGGAAGCGCTCCGTGAAGGTGTGCTGGATGTCGCGCATGAGGTCCTCGAACATCGAGAATGCCTCCTGCTTGTACTCCACGAGCGGGTCCTTCTGGCCCCACGAGCGGTAGCCGATGGCCGCACGCAACTGGTCGAGGTCGTAGAGGTGGTCCTTCCACTTCTCGTCCAGCACGTTGAGCATCACCAGCGAGAGCAGCCGCGACGAGAAATCGCCGAGGTTCTTGAACTTCGCGTGGAACGCCTTGAGCGCCGCCGCCGACGCCTCCGCCTGCGCGTCCGCGATCGTCGCCGGCCGCACGCCCTCCGGCTCGAAGCACTTCACCGGGAGGAGGTAGTGCATGAGCAGCTCCTGCCGGATGAGCTCCACGTCCCAGTCGAGGACGTTCTCGTAGCCCGCGAGCGCGGTGTCGACGCGCCGGGAGACCGCCGCGCCGACCATCTTCTCCGCCTCGCCCTTCAGCTCCTCCCCGCCCTCGAGCGCGAACGCGCGCAGGCTGTAGATCACCTCGCGCTGCTGGTTCATCACGTCGTCGTAGTCGAGGAGGCGCTTGCGCTGCTGGAAGTTCTGCAGCTCCACGCGCTTCTGTGCCTGCTCGATCGAGCGCGTGATGAGGCTGTGCGTCAGGACCTCGCCCTCCTGCGCGCCGAGCCCGTCCATCAGGCGTGCGATCCGGTCCGACCCGAAGAGCCGCATCAGGTCGTCCTCGAGGGAGAGGAAGAACTGCGACGAGCCGGGGTCGCCCTGGCGTCCGGCGCGACCGCGCAGCTGGCGGTCGATCCGGCGCGACTCGTGCCGCTCCGAGCCGATGATGTGCAACCCGCCCGGCTCGACGACCTCGACCTCGTTGCCGTCGGGATCCTTCACCGTCGAGGGCTGCGGCACGGTGACGCCGGCGCCGAGCTTGATGTCGGTGCCGCGGCCGGCCATGTTGGTCGCGATCGTGATCGCGCCCTTCTGGCCCGCGTTCGCCACGATCTCGGCCTCGCGCTGGTGGTACTTCGCGTTGAGCACGTTGTGCGGCAGGCCGGCGCGCTGGAAGAGCCGCGCGAGCGTCTCCGAGGCCTCGACGCTGGTGGTGCCGACGAGCACCGGGAAGCCCAGCTTGTGGAGCCGGCGTGTCTCCTCGACGATGCCGTTGTACTTCTCACGCCGCGTCTTGTAGATGAGGTCCTGGCGGTCGTCGCGGATCACCGGCTTGTTCGTCGGGATGACCGAGACGTCGAGCGTGTAGATCGAGTGGAACTCGGTCTCCTCGGTCTCGGCCGTGCCGGTCATGCCGGCGAGCTTCTCGTAGAGGCGGAAGTAGTTCTGGATGGTGATCGTGGCGAGCGTCTGTGTCTCGCCGCGCACGGTCACGTTCTCCTTGGCCTCCACGGCCTGGTGGAGGCCCTCGCTCCAGCGACGCCCCGGCATCGTGCGGCCGGTGAACTCGTCGACGATCAGCACCTGGCCGTCCTGCACCACGTAGTTCACGTCCTTCTCGTAGAGCGCGTGCGCCCGGAGCAGCTGGTGCACGATGTTCAGCTTCTCGCTCTTGATGGCGTACTCGACCTCGATCTGCCGCCGCTCCTCGAGCCTCGTCGCGGCATCGAGGTCGGGATCCTTGTCGATCCGCCCGATCGCGGTCGCGATGTCGGGGAGAACGAAGGCCTCGCGGTCGTTCGGCGACATGAACTCGACGCCCTGGTCGGTGAGGTGCACGGTGTGCCCCTTCTCGTCCAGCACGAAGAGCATGTCCTCCTCGATGTCGCGGAACTCCTGCTTGGCCTGCGGCAGCTTCTTGTCCGCCAAGTGGCGCAGTTCCTGCTTCTGCACGAGCTGCTTGACACCGGTCTCCTGCAGCACCTTGAGCAGCCGCTTGTTCTTCGGGCTGCCGAGCCGCGCCTGGTAGAATGCGGTCGCCGCGGCATCCTCATCGCCCGCCGCGAGCGCCTTCTCGCCGCGCGCCACCAGGTCGTTCACCAGCTCGGTCTGCCGGCGCACCAGCCGCGCGACCGACGCGTTGTGCTCGGCGTACTGCAGGTCGCCCTCGTTCCCCACCGGGCCCGAGATGATCAGCGGCGTGCGGGCCTCGTCGATGAGCACCGAGTCCACCTCGTCGACGATCGCGTACACGTGCGGCCGCTGCACGCGCTGGTCGAGCGAGACCACCATGTTGTCGCGGAGGTAGTCGAAGCCGAACTCGTTGTTCGTGCCGTACGTGATGTCGCAGAGGTACGCCGCGCGCCGCTCCGGTGTCCCCGGCTCGGTGTCATCGAGGCAGCCGACCGAGAGGCCGAGCCAGCTGAGGATGTGGCCCATCCACTGCGAG
>JAOUHR010000295.1 GCA_029884515.1 Gemmatimonadota bacterium | reverse complement strand
ACGGATGCCGATCGCTTCGAGGTCCGCCGCGATCGAGGGGCCGATGTTCGGGATGTCCTGCAGGCGCCGGGCCTGCACGGCGGACCTGGCCTTCACGCGCTCACCCGGGGCGACCTGACGTGAGTGTCGCGATCCGACGCGCGAGATCCTCGAGCGACGCGACGTTGGCACAGGGGAGGAACGCGTCCACGTGGGGCAGGGCGGCGCGGAGTCCCGCCGTCTCGGGGGCGAAGCCGGCCTGGCCCGCGAGCGGGTCGAGCCAGATGAGGCGGTGGCAGGCGCGGCGCAGCGCCGCCATCTCGCGCGCGAGCCGCGCAGGGTCGCCGCGCTCCCAGCCGTCGGAGACGATGAGCACCACCGCGCTGCTCCGGATCGTCCGCCGCACCCACTTCCGGTTGAGCGTGTGCAGGCTCTCACCGATGCGTGTGCCCCCGCTCCAGTCGGTGACGCGCTCGGCCACGCGCCGCAGCGCCGTGTCCGCGTCGCGCGTCCGCAGGTCGCGCGTGATGCGCGTGAGGGAGGTGCCGAAGCAGAACGTCTCCACCGGAACACCCGAGCGCGCGAAGGCGTGGGCGAAGCGGAGCAGGAAGCGCGTGTAGCGCTGCATCGATCCGCTGATGTCGCACACGAGCACGAGGGGCCGCGGCCGCGTGGTGCGCCCGAGCCAGCGCCACCAGAGTGCCTCGCCGCCGGTGCCGAGCGAGCGGCGCGCCATCTGGCGTGCGGCGAGCCGGTGTCCCGCGCGCTCCACGCGACGGCGTCGGGAGGAGCGCATCGGGAGCCGGGGCCGAAGGGTGTCGAGCATGGCCAGGGCGTCGCGTGCTTCGGCCGGCGTGAGGTCCGCGAAGTCCGCCGTGCGCAGCTGCTCCTCGGCGCTCGCCGAGACGGGGCGCACGGTGCGCTCCGTGTCGCTCACGCCGACGGTCGGCGGCGCCTCGGGGCCGAAGTTCACGTCGTGCAGCGGCTGCTGCTCCTGCTGCCGGATGCGGGGCAGCGCCGAGGACGCACCGCCCAGCGCCGTACTGCGCCGCCAGAACAGGTCGAAGGCGGCGTCGTAGATCGCGCGGTCCTCCTGCCGGCGCACGAACACCACGCGTCCGGCGCTCCGTACGTCAGCGCGCCGCCCGACGCCCACCAGCGCGAACACCGCGGCGAACTGCCGGGTCTGCTCGGCGTCCACCGGGATCCCCGCGCGCCGGAGCACCTGGCCGAAGCGCACGAGGTTCGCCATCAGGGTCTCGCCGTCGACCGCCAGGTCGTCCTGCGCCGTGCGCACGGCCGGGGAATCGCCGGCGGCGGTGTCGCGGGCGCGGCGCGGCCTCCGGGGTCTGTCAGGCACGCTTGGACTTGGCGGTGCGCGCTTCCGTCCGGGCCGTCTCGAGCAGCGAGCGCGCCCCCTCGCCACGGATGGCCGCGATATCCTCCTGGTACTTGAGCAGCGCGCCGAGGGACTGGTCGATCCGCTCGGTGTCGAGCCGGCGCGCGCCGAGCGCCACCAGCGCCGCTGCCCAGTCGATGGTCTCGGCGATGCCCGGCACCTTCGAGAGGTCCACCGTGCGCAGGCGCTGCACGAAGGCCACCACGTCGCGCGCGAGCGCCGCCGGCAGGTCGGGCATGCGCGTCTCGAGGATCGCCAGCTCGCGCTCGGCCGAGGGGTAGTCGATCCAGTGGTAGAGGCATCGCCGCTTGAGCGCGTCGTGCACCTCGCGCGTGCGGTTGCTGGTGACGATCACGTGCGGCGGCCGCTTGGCGCGGAGCGTCCCGATCTCGGGGATGGTGACGGCGAAGTCGCTCAGCACCTCGAGGAGGAACGCCTCGAACTCCTCGTCGGCGCGGTCGATCTCGTCGATGAGCAGCACGGGCGCGCGGTCCCCCGGCGACTCGAGCGCGGCGAGGATCGGGCGGCGGATGAGGAAGGCCTCGCTGAAGATGTCCTTCGAGCTGGCGGAGCCGGCCTCGCCCCGGGCCTCGAGGAGGCGGATCTCCAGCATCTGCCGGGGATAATCCCACTCGTAGACCGCGGTGCTGACGTCGAGCCCCTCGTAGCACTGGAGGCGCACGAGCCGCGTGTCCAGGACCTTGGCCAGCGTGCGGGCCACCTCCGTCTTGCCGACGCCGGCCTCGCCCTCGAGGAGGAGCGGCCGCTCGAGCGAGAGCGAGAGGAAGAGCGCGGTGGCGAGGTCCCGGTCGGCGACGTAGCGCTCGGCGGCGAACGCCGCCTGGAGGGAGTCGATCGAGTAGTCGGGCATGGGGTCTGATCGAATGTACCCGGCGGTGCGGTTGCCCGGGCGCGGGTCTGTTCGTGTGCCGGATGTGGCGTTGGCTCAGGACTCGGCTGAGGGGCTAATATTATGGGTTGCCCAAGGGCCCTGAACTGAGCGAAATTCGCCCGCCATCCCGCCTCCCTTCACGTATTGGAACAACTCCTCGAAAGACTGCGCGGCGCGCTGTCCGATCGCTACACGTTCGAGCGCGAGCTCGGGCGCGGCGGCACCGCCGTGGTCTTCCTGGCCCATGACCTGAAGCACGGGCGTGATGTGGCGTTCAAGGTGCTCCTGCCGCAGGTGTCGCTCGCGATCGGCGCCGAGCGGTTCCAGCGCGAGATCACCATCGCGGCGCGGCTGACGCACCCGCACATCCTGCCGCTGCACGACTCGGGCGACGCGAACGGGCTCCTCTACTACGTGATGCCGTTCATGCGGGGCGAGTCCTTGCGCGACCGGCTCGACCGCAAGGCGATGCTGCCGGTGGCGGAGGCGGTGCGGATCGGCACGGAGGTGGCGAGCGCGCTCCACTACGCGCATGAGCAGGGCGTGGTGCACCGCGACATCAAGCCCGAGAACATCCTCATCGAGGGGGGCTACGCGGTGGTGGCCGACTTCGGCATCGCGCGTGCGCGCAGCGACGCCGAGGAGCACTACTCCACCACGCAGACGGGCCTCGCGGTGGGCACGCCCACGTACATGAGTCCCGAGCAGACCGTCGGCGCCAAGGACATCGACGGCCGGAGCGACCAGTACAGCCTCGCGTGCGTGGTGTTCGAGATGCTCACGGGCAGCCCGCCCTTCAAGGGGGCGAGCATGCGCGAGCTGCTCGCGCGCCACTCGATGGACCCGATCCCCAGCGCGCGCGCCGCGCGCGTCGAGGTACCGGAGTACGTGGACCGATCCGTCGCGCGCGCGCTCGCGAAGGAACCAGGGGACCGCTTCGCGAACTCGAGCGATTTCGCGCAAGAGCTGTCTGGTGCGGGTGCCCCGGTGTCGAGCGGCTTCTGGAACCGGCTGCGGTCGGTCTTCACCGTGCCCACGGTGATGACGATGCCGGCGCCGCGGCGTTCGGAGCCGATGCGGACGCCCACCCAGGAGTCGTTCGACGCGCGGTCCCCCACGGGCTCGGTGCAGCGGAGCATCTCGTCGCCGCCCACCATGCGGACGCCGATCCTCACCACGCCGCCCGGCCGCACGCCGATCGATTCGCTGGCCGTGCTGCCGTTCACGAACCTCGGCGGCGACGCCGACGGCGAGTACCTGAGCGACGGCATCACCGAGAGCATCATGAACAAGCTCGCGGCGGTCGCCGGCCTGCGCGTGGTGCCGCGCTCGGTGATCTTCCGCTACAAGGGCAAGGAGATGGACCCCACGGCGATCGCGCGCGAGGTGCACGCGCGCGCCTTCGTGACCGGGCGCATCATGCAGCGCGGCGAGACGCTCATCATCAAGGCCGAGCTGGTGGACACGCGCACCGAGTCGCAGCTCTGGGGCGACCAGTACAACCGGAAGATGTCCGACATCTTCGAGGTGCAGGAGGACATGGCCGCCGAGATCACCCGGTCCCTGCGCC
>JAOUHR010000294.1 GCA_029884515.1 Gemmatimonadota bacterium | reverse complement strand
GTGGCTTCGCTCAACTTCGCCTCGGTGCGCAACAACAATGGCTCGGTGGGCCAGACGATGTTCCGCAACTCCGAGCTGACCTTCCTCGGCCTGCCACCGAACATCGACCAGCTCCTGCCGGCACCGTCAGGGGTGCCCCTCTTCCCCGACATTTTCATTGTCGACCGCGGCTTCAAGAACCCCCGGACGATGAGCGCGAGCGCCGCCTATGAGCGTACGCTCGGTAGCAGCGGGCTCACCGGCTCGATCTCCGTGACGGTCGCCAACTCTGACCGCCTCACGCGATTCGTGAACCGCAACGACGCGGCCTTTGCTGATACGTCGGGTGCCAGTGCGTGGGGGTCGGGTCTTCCCGGCATTCCCGGCAACGGCAATGGCATCTCCACACTCACCACTGTGGAGAGCAGCGCCAGCAGCCAGTATCGCGGCGTCACGTTCGGCCTCGCCCGCCGCACGAGCGAGAACCACCAGTTCGAGGTCAACTACACGCTCTCGACCGACAAGTCGGATGACGACAACGAGCGCGATCCGTTCACCTTCCGCTACGCGAGCGCCGACCGGCTCGATCGCGAGTGGGGCTACAGCGACCGCGACCAGCGGCATCGGTTCAACGCCTACCTGCTCTCCCGCCTGCCGATGGGAGTGCTCGTGAACAACCGGTTCAGCTACGCGTCCGCGCAGCCGATGAGCGAGTCGTGCGTGGCGAACGCGCCGTCGGGCCAGCGCGCCGCCAATGCCGCCGCGCGCATCTGCGCGAACGGCACCATCCTCGAGCGCAACACGCTGCGGCGTGGCAACGAGTACGCGAGCTGGGATCTGCGGCTCGCCCGCCCCTTCGACATGGGCGGTGGCCGGACGCTCGAGCCGATCATCGAGGTCTTCAACGTCCTGGGCCGGAACAACTTCCGTGACCCGGCGTTCGGGTCCCTGCTCTTCAATTTCGACGGCACGATCCGCAGCGGGCTCGGCGACCCGCGCCAGATCCAGGCGGGCATGCGGTTCGCGTTCTGATCGACCGACCAGCTCCCGCGCCGGACCGAACGGGGCAGCGCCTTCGAGGCGCTGCCCCGTTCGTCACTCGGTGTCGTACGCCTTGAGCAACCTCTTGGGCGCCACGAGCCGCCACGACTCCTCGACGAGGAGCTCGACCTCCTTCCAGCTCGGCCGCTTGTCGAGCCAGACGCCGATCCAACCGCTCGGCCCGACATAGGGAGGCACGAAGAACCGCTCGGGCCGGTCGCGGACCATGAGCCGCTGGTTCCCCGGCGCGGCCTTGAGCCAGACGCCGAAGCGGCCGGCGCCGTGATGGTCGTCGGCGTGGGAGAACATCGCGAAGATCTTCCCGCAGCGGAACGTCGACGTGCCCCACGCCTTCACCTCGGTCGCCTGCGGGAGCGCGAGGCAGATCCGCCGGAGCTTGGGGAGGGGGTTCGCGGCCATGCGGCCAATATGCACGGCGTTGCCATTCGTTGCCCACGGGGGCATGTTCGCTGCCCCACCTTCGCACCCTCCCGATGACACGACAGCACTCAGTTCGCGGCGCCCTCGTCGCGCTCTCCCTCGGCGTCCTGTTCGCCAACCCGCCGCTCCGCGCGCAGGACTCCACGCGGCTCGCGGTGGCGGGACTCGAACAACCGGTCGAGATCCTGCGCGACCGCTGGGGCATCAATCACATCTACGCCAGCTCAGAGGGCGACCTCTTCTTCGCCCAGGGCTGGAGCGCCGCGCGCGACCGGCTCTTCCAGTTCGAGGTCTGGCGCCGGCAGGCGACCGGCACCGTGGCGGAGTGGCTCGGACCACGGGAACTCGACCGCGACATCGGCGCCCGCCTCTTCCAGTTCCGCGGTGACCTCACGCGGGAGCTCAACCATTATCACCCGCGCGGCGCCGCGATCGTCGGCGCGTTCGTGCGTGGGATCAACGCATACATCGACCAGGCGAACGCCAGCCCCGCCACGCTGCCGCTGGAGTTCCGACTGCTGCAGACGCGGCCGCAGCGTTGGACCACGGCCGACGTCATCTCCCGTCACCAGGGGTTGCTCGGCAACATTGCCGAAGAGCTGAGCACGGGCCGCGCCGTGGCTCAGCTCGGCGCCGAGCGCGTGAAGTTCCTCGACGCGTTCGGTCCGGGTGACCCGGACTTGACCCTCGCGCCCGGGATCGATGCGGCGCTCCTCGCGGGCAACCTGCTCGCGACCTATGACGCGTTCCGGGCGCCACTGCGTTTCCGAGCGGAGGACGTCATCGCCTCCTCCCGGGCGGCAGGCGCCAGCAGGGGCGACACCGGATCGGGGTCGGAGGCCACCACCACCCCGCGCAGCGAAGCCGACCCGCCGACGGCGGACACGTGGACGCACGCCGCGCTCGACATCGGCAGCAACAACTGGGTCGTCGCAGGTTCGCGCACGGAGAGCCGCTTTCCGATCATGGCGAACGACCCGCACCGCGCGCAGTCCGCACCGTCGCTGCGCTACTGGGTGCACCTCGTCGCTCCCGGGTGGAACGTCATCGGCGGCGGAGAGCCCGTGCTCCCGGGCGTGAGCATCGGCCACAACGAGTACGGTGCCTGGGGACTCACCGTCTTCTCCACCGACGGCGAGGACCTGATGGTCTACGAGACCGATCCCGCGGACCCCGACCGCTACAAGTACCGCGACGGGTGGGAACGGATGCGCATCATCGTGGACACGATCGCGGTGAAGGGTCGGGGCCCGGCCATCGTGCAGCATCGGTACACGCGGCACGGCCCCGTGGTCTCCCGCGACAGCGTGCGGCACCGAGCCTTCGCCGTGCGTGCGGCGTGGATGGAGATCGGTGGTGCGCCGTACCTGGCCAGCCTGCGCATGGACCAGGCGCGCACCTGGGAGGAGTTCCGCGAGGCGAATCGCTTCTCGCACATCCCCGGCGAGAACATGATCTGGGCCGACCGCACGGGCACCATCGGGTGGCAGGCGGTGGGCATCGCACCGCGGCGGCGGAACTTTAGCGGACTGGTGCCGGTGCCCGGCGACGGCCGGTTCGAGTGGGACGGGTTCCTCGACATCCTCGACAAGCCGCACCTCGTGAATCCCGAGGCCGGCTACTTCGCCACCGCGAACAACGACCTCATCCCGCCCGGCTATCCGTTCATGGATGCGATCGGCTACGAGTGGGCCGACCCGTATCGGTGGGCGCGGGCGAACGAGGTACTGGGGAGCGGCCGCAAGCACTCGGTGGCGGACATGATGCGCCTCCAGACGGACGAACTCGCGATCCCGGCGCGGCAACTCGTGCCGCTCCTGCGCGACCTGCCCATCGCGGATCCACGCATGGACGCGACGCGACGCAAGCTGCTCGCGTGGGACCGCGTGCTGGCGCGCGAGTCGGTGGAGGCCGGGATCTACGTCGCCTGGGAGGCGCAACTGCGGCGCGCCGTGTACGAGGCGATGGTGCGCCCGTCGGAACGCGCGCTCGTCCGCTCGGTGCCGCTGCGGCGCTCGGTGGGGTGGCTCGTCTCCCCACCGGGCGACTTCGGACGCGACCCCGTGGCGGTGCGGGACTCGATGCTCACTCGTGCGCTCGTGGCCGCCGTGGGCGAACTCACGCGACGCTTCGGCGCGGACCAGGCGAAGTGGCAGTATGGCCAGGAGGCCTACAAGCACGCGCTCATCCGGCATCCGCTCAGCGGGGCGGTGAACGACGTGACGCGACGCCAGCTCGACGTCGGGCCGCTCCCCCGCGGCGGCTACTCGGTGACGCTCAACGCCACGGGCGGCGGCGACAACCAGACCAGCGGGGCCTCGTTCCGCATCATCGTGGACCTCGCGGACTGGGACGCGGCGGTCGGCACCAACACGCCGGGCCAGAG
>JAOUHR010000293.1 GCA_029884515.1 Gemmatimonadota bacterium | reverse complement strand
CGCGCTGCCGACCGAGTCCACGTTCGCGCGGAAGTAGACCGTGTCCGTCGCCGACATCGGCGCGCCGACCCGCATCCCGCTCGCATCCACCGTGTCGTACGCGGTGGGGATGTAGACGGCGGGCCCGAGTTCGTTCTGCCGGTAGCCGCGCACGGTGGTCGGCCCGCCGGCGAACAGGCGCTCCTGCGCCGGCACGAAACGCGCGGCGCCGCCGAGTGCGAACGAGGGCCCGAGCACCATGCCCACGCGCAGTCGGGTGGCGAGCACCACGTCCTCCCCCAGCGGGATGTAGAGCGACCCGTCGGCGGTGAGCCTGGTGAACTCGAGCGAGGGATCGGCGCCGATGAAGCGCGACGCGTACCGCGCCTCGACGCGCCCCACGCGACCCTCGGAGGGATCGAGCGGATTGTCAGTGCGCTCGTAGCTGGTGGAGGCGCTCAGGACGGCGAGGCGCTGCGTCTGCTGGAGCGCCAGGCGGTCCCGCGCCTCGCAGGCGTTGAACACCGCGCAGAAGAGCGCCGGTTGCGCCTCGGTGCGACCGTACTCGATGCTGTACGCCAGGCCATGCGTGCGGCGCGGCAGGCTCCGGTTGAGCGCGAGGCTCGCGCCCGCCGGCGTCGTCCGGAGGTAGGCGTTGTACTCCGACCGGCGCTCGGAGTACAGGGAGAGCGTGGGAACGAAGCTCGCCCGGAGCAGCGACGGCTGGCTCAGCGTCGCACCCACGTAGTAGTTGAGGTTGCCGCTGTAGATGTCCTTGGTGGCGGCCTGGCAGAGGCTCCTCGCGCCGTCGAACGGCGCGCCGATCCCGATCTTGGAGAGCCGGCTGCGGAGCTCGAGCCGCGTGGCGGTCTTGAACAGGTTGTACTCGGTGAACTCCCCCGTGGCACGGAAGCAGTCGAGCGTGCCCCATCCACCGCCGAGCCGCGCGGCGCGCAGGTAGCTCTCGGTGACCGCGACGTCCACGGTGAGCGTGGAATCAGCGGCGACGGCCCCGGGTTGCACGCTCACCTGCGCGAACGCCTCGCTCTGGTAGAGTGTGCGCTTGGCGCGCTCGAGCAGCCGCTCGCGATAGAGCTCGCCCTCGCGCAGGCCGGCGAGCCGGCGCACCGCCGCCTCGGTCACCTGGGGCGGCCGGCCATCGCGCCCCGCGCGCGCGATCGCCACGCGTCCGATCCGGCGACGCGCGCCGGCGTCCACCGTGAACTCCACGGTCGCCCGCATCACGTCGGTGCGCGTGTCGTAACCCAGGTACGTCCCGGCGTCGGGGTAGCCGTCGTCGCGCAGACGGCTCGTGATGGTGTCGCGCGAGGCGCGGTTCGCGTAGCGGTCGAAGCGCCCGCCCTCGGTGGTCGGCAGCCGCGCGAGGATCGCGGCACGCTCCGGCACGGCATCGAGGCCCACCACGCGCAGCGTGTCCACGAGCATCGGCCGGCCCTCGGTGATCACGAACCGCACGCCCACCCGCGAGGCACCGAGGGAGGTCACGATCGTGTCGACGGTCGCGTTCACGAACCCGTGGTTGCGGTAGAAGATGGTGAGGCGCAGCACGTCGTCCGGGAAGGCCTGGCGGTCGAGGCAGCGGCGGGTGCCGATGATGCGCAGCGTGCGCCGCGCCCAGGACGACGGCGTCGTCACGATGCCGGCCTCGAGCTCGGCGTCGGTGAACGCGGCGTTGCCCGTGAAGCCGAGCGCGCGCACCTCCACGTCGCCGCGCTCGCAGCGCGTCTCCTGCGCGCGTGCCCCCGCCGCCGACGCCGCGAGCAGCGCCAGCCCCGCGAGCCAGGAGCGCAGGCGCGTCACGGGATCAATCGTCCTTCTGGCCGAAGACGGCGAGGTTCGAGGAGTGTCCGGGGTTCACCTTCTTCTCGGGGTACACCCAGTGGACGGCCTGGTTCACCGCGGTCGCGGCCTCGGCGAACCCGGTCGCGATCAGCTTGAGCTTGCCCGGATAGGTGTTCACGTCGCCCGCGGCCCAGACCCCCGGTCGGCCCGTCTCCATCGTCTGGTTCACCACGATCTCGTTCTTCTCGAGCGTGAGCCCCCAGGCGAGCAGCGCGCCCATGTCGCTCACGAAGCCGAGCATCGGCAGCACGTCGTCCGCCGCCACGCGGCGCACCGTCTTCTGCTTGATGTCCCGGAGGTCGAGTGCGACGAGGCGCCCGTCCTCGGCCACCACGTCGGCGAGCTCGTGGAATGTGCGCATCGCCACCCGCCCCGCGGTCGCGGCCGCCATCACCGCGTCGACCGTGGCCTGGTGCGCACGGAACCGGTCGCTGCGATGCACGAGCGTGATCGCCTTCGCCACGCCCTCGAGCTGGTGCGCCCAGTCGAACGCGGTGTCGCCGCCGCCGATGATCACCACCTGCCGGCCCGCGAACGCCTTGGGATCGAGCACCGTATCGTGGATGCCCCGCCCGTACCAGGGTTCGGCGCACGCCTGCGGGAGCCGGCGCGGCGAGAACGCGCCGATACCGGCGGCGATGATCAGGGCGCGGGTCGGGAACCGGTCCGTCGCGGTGACGAGCGTGAAGACGCCGTCGTCCTCCTCCAGAGCCACCACTTGCTGCCCGCAGTGCACCGGCTCGCCGAACTGCGCCGCCTGCTCCCGGAGCGCGTGCACGAGATCCTTCGCCAACACCTTCGGGAATCCTGCGACGTCGAAGATGAACTTCTCGGGGTACAACGCCGTGAGCTGCCCGCCGGGCTCCGGGAGCGCCTCGATGATCTGGGCGCTCGCCCCACGCATGCCAGCGTAGAACAGCGCGAACAGCCCCGTGGGCCCCGCGCCGATGATCGTGATGTCCCGGATCTCGTGATTCGCCATCCTATTAAGCTCGCCGCGCACGCCGCCCCGGACAACGGCGCGCTCACCACTGCCCTGCCGATGACCATCCCGAGCGACCTGAACTCCACGAGCCGACTGCACCTGATCCGCGAGATCGCGCGCGGCGGCATGGCCACCGTCTACGAGGCCGAGCAGGTCGGCACGGCGGGGTTCACGAAGCGAATGGCGGTGAAGATCATCCACGACCGCTTCGGACAGCACGAGGAGTGGCGCCAGCTCTTCATCGACGAGGCGAAGCTCTCCGCGAATCTCGTGCACGGCAACATCGTGCAGATCTACCAGCTCGGCGAGGCGAACGGCGTGTACTTCATGGCCATGGAGTACATCAAGGGCCTCACGCTGCGGACGCTCATCAACACGCACCGCACGCGGCGCATCCCGCTCCCGCCGGACGTCGCGGCCTACTGCGCCAGCCGCATCTGCCGCGCGCTCGACTTCGCGCACCACTTCGTGGGCGACGACGGCCACCACATGGACATCGTCCACCGCGACGTCTCGCCCGGGAACGTGATGCTCACCTGGGACGGACACGTGAAGCTCGCCGACTTCGGGATCGCGAAGGCGCGCACCATGGCGGACCCCTCGGCGAACCGCAAACTCCTGCTCGGGAAGAAGCACTACATGAGCCCCGAGCAGCTGACCGGACGGCCGGTCGACGCGCGCACGGACATCTTCGCGATGGGCGTGGTGCTCTTCGAGCTGTTCGCGCTGCGCACCCTCTTCACGGAGGATGAGACGCTGGCCGCGATCGACGAGGTGGTGAACGACCCGAGCCCCGACCTCACGCTCCGACTCCCGAACGCGGACCCGGTGATCCAGGACCTGATCACGCGGGCCATCGACAAGCACCCGCGCGCGCGGCCGAATGCCGCGACGCTCGGTCACGCCCTCGATTCCTGGCTCGTGAGCCGGGGGGCGCCCGGCTCGCCCGAGCGCCTCCAGGCGCACCTGGCCGAGATCTTCCCCGAGAGCTACCAGCCGTCGACGAAGACCACGCAGCAGATCCA
>JAOUHR010000292.1 GCA_029884515.1 Gemmatimonadota bacterium | reverse complement strand
CCGGAACGCGTCGCCAAGTCGATGGCCTGGCTCACCCGCGGCTACGACATGAAGGTCGAGGACATCGTCGGCGACGCGGTGTTCGAGGAGCCGCACGCCTCCATGGTGATGGTGCGCGACATCGAGCTGTACTCGCTCTGCGAGCACCACCTGCTGCCGTTCTTCGGCACGGCGCACGTGGCGTACATCCCCAGGGGTCGCATCGTGGGGCTCTCCAAGCTGCCCCGCATCGTCGAGATCTTCGCGCGCCGCCTGCAAGTGCAGGAACGGCTCACCGAGCAGATCGCCCAGGCCATCGAGGACGTGCTGCAGCCGGTGGGCGTGGGCGTGGTGATCGAGTGCGAGCACCTCTGCATGATGATGCGCGGGGTGGAGAAGCAGCATTCGCGCACCATCACCTCGGCGCTCCGCGGTTCCTTCCGCGACGACGCGATGACGCGCGACGAGTTCCTCCGTCTGGCGTACGGCCAAGCGCAGCGGTGAGCGGGCCGGCGAAGGCCGCGCCCGGTGCCGCGCCGGGCGAGCCGCTGGCCGGTCGCCGGGCGATCGTCACGGGGGCGTCGCGCGGGATCGGTGCCGCGTCGGCGCGGGTGCTGGCCGCGCTCGGCGCGCGGGTGGCCTGCGTCGCGCGGTCGCGCGAGGCACTCGCGGCGCTCGTCGCCGAGCTGCCGCATGACGCCGTGGCCCTGCCGGCGGACCTCCTCCGTGCCGAGGCCGCCGACCTCCTCGCCGCCGGAGCGCGAGAGGCACTCGGCGGCGAGGCCGACGTGATCGTCCACGCGGCCGGCACCTTCCCACTCGCGCCACTCGAGGAGCTCACCGACGCCGACCTCGACGCCGCGCTCGCGCTCCACGTGGCCTTCCCGCTCCGGTTCGTCCGGGCGCTCCTGCCGGGATTCCGCACGCGCGGCTCGGGCCACGTGGTGCTCATCGGGTCCGTGGCGGACCGGTCGGTCTTCCCGGCGAACGCCGCGTACGCCGCCACCAAGCACGCGTTGCGCGCGGCGCACGAGGTGCTGCGCGCCGAGACGCGCGGCAGCGGTGTGCGCATGACGCTCGTGTCGCCCGCAGCGACGGATACCGCGATCTGGGACGCTCACGATCCCGACGGGGCCGCGCACCTCCCCGCGCGCGCGGAGATGCTGCGGCCGGAGGATGTGGCGGATGCGGTCGGCTGGGCGGTCACCCGGCCGGCGCACGTGGACATCGAGGAATTGCGGCTCTCGCGCAGCTGAACCACACGCCCGCGGACGGGCACCCGCCCGGCGCGCCGCGAACGGCAAGCCCGGATCAGCCGCTCCCTACGCCAGTGAGCACGTCGTCCTCGAACTCGTCCGCCAGCGCGCGCGCCACGGCGAGGAAGCTCTCCGTCTTGGCGTAGAGCGCCCGCTGGCGATCGGCGCTGGTGGGCGCGCCGTTGCCGATGGCGCGCAACTCGTCGAAGTACGCCTCGCTCCCCTCGGCGAACCCGTCCCGCTGGAGTTCGTCGAGCGTACGGAGGAGGTAGGAACGGACGGGCTCCGTGCTGCCGTCATCCTCCGTGACGTATTCCGCCTCCATCCCGTGCCGCGAGGCGCGCCACTTGTTCTCGCGGATGAGCCACGCGGCAGGATAGCTGCGTCCCTTGCCCGCGGTCACCCGCGCACCGGCTCGCATGGCGAGCGCCTGCGAGAGCGCCACGATGGCGCACGTCTCGCGGATCGACGCGAGTCCGTCGCACACCCGGATCTCGACCGTGCCATAGCGGGGGCTCGGCCGGATGTCCCACCAGAGGTCCTTGAGCGAGGTGATCGCGTGCGCGCGCTGCAGCGTCCCCACGAGCGTCGAGAACTCCCGCCAGTCGCGGATGAGCACGGGGCTGCCGCCGGTCGGCATCGCCTCGAACACGGTGACGCGCGAGGAGGCGAGTCCCGTGACCTCGCCCTGCCAGTACGGCGAGCTGGTGGAGATCGCGAGCAGCAGGCCGAGGTCGCGCAAGAGCTCGTTCTGCACCGCGATGCAGGTCTCCGGGTCCGGCATCCCGATGTGCACGTGCAGCCCGAAGATCAGGAGGCGGCGCGCGATCCACTGGTTGCGCGCGATCAGGCCGTGGTAGCGGTCCGAGGGGAAGAGCTTGCGCTCCTGGTACCGCGCCGTCGGGTGGGTGCCGGTGGAGATCAGGCGGACCCCGTGCTCCCGCGCGAGGGCGAGCAATGGCACCGCCGTCGCGCGGAGGTCCCGCTCGGCGTCGCCCGCCGAGCGGCAGATCCCGGTGCTCATCTCCAGCATCGACTGGAAGATCTCGGGCTGCACCTTGGGTGAGTCGCCCCAGCGGCTGATCAGCTGCGGGGCCTTCGGGGTCAGCTCGTGCGTGTCGCGGTCGACGATCTGCAGTTCGACCTCGACCCCGAGCGTATAGGGTTCCGACTTCGCGAACTCGAGGAGCATGGCAAGTGGGTCGAATCATCCCGGCGCGGGATCCGCTACGGGTTCAACTATACTAATCGTCGGGTTCCCTCACGACCGCCAATTCCGCCAATGCGACTCGACCTCGTCGAACGCCTCCGCTGCCCGCGGCCGCACGCCCCGACGCCACTCGTCGTCGTGGCGAGCCGCGTCGTCGAGCGTGACCTGGTGCAGGGCGTGGCCGGCTGTCCGCTGTGCCGGGCTGAGCTGTGCATCGAGGACGGGGACGTGTGGCTTGGCGGGCGGCCGACGGCCCACGCGCGGGCCGCGGGCCCGCGCACACCCACCAACGATGCCGCCCGCCGATTCCGGGGAGACGATGCGGCGGTTGCCGACGCGTTCGACCGTCTCGTCGCGCTGCTCGGGCTCGCGGATCCCGGCGGCGCCGTGCTGCTCGCGGGCGCGTACGCCCGGCACGCGCTCCCGCTCGCGGCCCACGCGGAGTACTCGGTGGTGACGCTCGGCGACGACGCCTCGGCGCCCCCGCCGGGCGAAGGCCACCGCCGGGGGCTTGCCGTGGCCGCGGTGCGCGGCGTTCCCGGCGCGGTGCCGTTCACCGACGCGACGTTCCGGGGCGCCGCGCTCGGTGCGTCGCTCCCTTCCGCGCTCGTGGCGGACGCGGTGCGGTGCGTCATGGCTGGCGGGCGCGTGGTCGGAGCGGCGGCGCTCCCGCTGCCGGACGGCGTGCGGGAACTCGCCCGCGACGACGCCGAGTGGGTGGGCGAACGCGCCGCGCCGACGCCCATCGTCACGCTCGGCCGCCGCGGCGGGTAGCGCCCCGCCGGGCAGCCTCGGTGCGCTCAGTCCCCGGCGTAGAGCGCGTCGATCAGCGGCTTGTACGTCTGGTCGATCACGCGGCGCTTGACGCTGAGCTTCGGGGTGAGCTCGCCGCGCTCGATCGAGAAGTCGTGCTCGAGGAGCGCGACCTTCTTGGGCATCTCGAAGTGCGCGAGGCCGGCGCAGGCCCCCTCCACCTCCTGTTCCATCTTGGTGCGCACCGCCGGGAGCGCGATCGCCTGCGCGCGATCCGTCCAGGTGACGTTCGCGGCGGCCGCCCACTTCTCGAGGTTCTCCCAGTTGGGCACCACGAGGATCGCGGGGAACTTCCGCTTGTCGCCGATCATCACCGCTTGCGAGACGAACTTGTTCATCTTCACGCGGTTCTCGATCGGCTGCGGCGCGATGTTCTTCCCGCCCGCCGTCACGATGATGTCCTTCTTGCGATCGGTGATGCGGAGGAACCCGTCCTCCAGCACGCCGATGTCGCCGGTGTGGAACCAGCCCTCGGCGTCGATCGCCTCGGCGGTCGCGTCGGGGCGGTTGTAGTAGCCCTTCATGACGTGCGGGCCGCGCGTGAGGATCTCGCCGTCGTCGGCGATGCGCACCTCGACCCCCGCCACCGCCTTGCCC
>JAOUHR010000469.1 GCA_029884515.1 Gemmatimonadota bacterium | reverse complement strand
CCCCACACCGAAGCGCAGCGCGGATCCGACCGCGCCGCCGGCGGCGACCCAGAGCACGGTGCCGGGCGGGAAGGGGACGAAGGGGGGCATGTCGATCAGGCGCGGGTCAGGTACGCGGCCGAGGTGCCGGGGGTGGGAATCGAACCCACATGGGAGTTGCCTCCCAACGGATTTTAAGTCCGTCGCGTCTAGCCAATTTCGCCACCCCGGCCTCAAAGGACGAACGGGAGCGGCGACGCCGCTCCCGTTCCCAGCCTCCACCCACCGCGTCCAGAGCGGGAAACGGGACTCGAACCCGCGACCCCAACCTTGGCAAGGTTGTGCTCTACCAACTGAGCTATTCCCGCACTCCGCGAACGTTAGGGAGCGCGATGCGACGGGGCAAGCGCTCCACTTCGAGAGCTGACCGCGCCATGGGCGCGCCCTGCAGCCGTGCGTTGGTCGGTTGTAGCTTTCGCCCATGAACGACGTGGTCTCCCTCGCCGCCGAGCTCCTCGCCACGCCCTCCACCACGCGCGAGGAGGGCGCCGTCGTCGACGTCGTCGCGCGGTGGCTCGTCGCGCGGGACTGGAACGTCACGGTGCAGGAGGTCACGCAGGGACGCGGCAACGTGTGGGCGTCGCACAAGGGTGGGGGCGTGACGCTCTCCACGCACCTCGACACGGTGCCGCCGTACCTGCCGCCGCGGCGCGAGGACGGCAAGCTCTTCGGCCGCGGCGCCTGCGACGCGAAGGGGATCGCCGCCGCGATGATGGTCGCCGCCGAACGCCTCGCCGCCGACGGCGAGCAGAGAGTGGACCTCCTGCTCGTGGTCGGAGAGGAGCGCGGCTCGGACGGCGCGCGCGCCGCCAACCAGCTGCCGGCCACGAGCCGCTGGCTGATCAATGGCGAACCCACCGAGAGCAAGCTCGCCTCCGGCTGCAAGGGAGCGCTGCGCGTGATCGTGCGCACCGCGGGACGGGAAGCGCACTCCGCGTATCCGCATCTCGGGCGGTCGGCGATCGCCCCGATGCTCGCCATGCTGCCCGAGCTCGACGCCCTCCCGTGGCCGACGGACCCCGTGCTCGGCCCCACGACGGTGAACGTCGGGCTCATCCGCGGCGGCACGGAGGCGAACATCGTGCCCGGCGCCTGCGAGGCGGAGATGATGGTGCGGCTCGTCGGAGACATCGCGCCCGTGAAGGCACTGCTCGACCAATGGGCGAAGGGGCGCGCCGAGCTCGAGTACGGATCGTTCATCCCGGCGCAGCGCTTCCACCTCGTTCCCGGATTCGAGTCGGCGCCGGTGGCGTACACGTCCGACATCCCGCTGCTCACCAACTGGGGGACGCCGCTGCTGTTCGGGCCCGGCTCCATCCACGTCGCGCACACCACCGAGGAGTTCGTGAGCGAGGACGAGCTGCGGGCGAGCGTGGACAGCTACGTCTCCCTCGTGCGGACGCTGCTCGCGTGACGCGAGTCGCGGGCCGGTCGACACGTCGCGCGGCGGCAGCGCATGGCTGACGGCCGGCTTCCCGTTGCCGTGCTCGGCGCCACCGGCGCCGTCGGACAGACGTTCATCCGCCTGCTCGCCGGCCATCCCTGGTTCCGCGTCGCCGAGGTCGCGGCGTCGGAGCGGTCGGCCGGGAAGCGGTACGCCGAGGCGACGCGCTGGATCGAGGGCGCGATGCCCGCCGACGTCGCGGCCATGACGGTCACCACCTGCGATCCGGCGCACGTGCAGGCCTCCGTCGTGTTCTCCGCGCTCGATGCGGGGGCGGCGGCCGAGCTGGAGCCGGTGTTCGCCGCGGCGGGGCGTTTCGTGCTCAGCAACGCGAAGCACTTCCGGATGGAGCCCGACGTCCCGCTCGTGATCCCGGAAGTGAACGCGTCGCACCTCGCCCTCCTGGACGTGCAGCGCGCGCGCGGCTGGACGGGGGGCGTGGTGACCAACGCCAACTGTGCCTCGACGGTGATCGCGCTCGCGCTGGCGCCGCTGCACGAGGCCTTCGGCGTGCGCGAACTCTTCGTCGCGACGATGCAGGCGGTCTCCGGCGCGGGATATCCGGGCGTGCCGTCGCTCGACATCCTCGGGAACGTCATCCCCTACATCGGCGAGGAGGAGCCCAAGATCGAGCGCGAGATGCAGAAGATGCTCGGCGCACTGAAGGGGAGCGCCGTCGAACCGGCGCCCTTCGTGGTGAGTGCACACGCGAACCGCGTCCCGGTGGAACACGGACACACGGCCGTCTGCTCGGTGAAGTGCGCGCGCAAGCCGACGGTGGCCGAGGCGCGCGCGGTGATCACGGCGTGGAGAGGGGCGGCCGAGGCTCGTGGGATGCCGTCCGCACCGGCGCGTGCCCTGGTGCTCA
>JAOUHR010000291.1 GCA_029884515.1 Gemmatimonadota bacterium | reverse complement strand
GCGCCACGGCGCTGCCTGGGCTGTACTTCTGCGGCTTCTACCTCTCGCCGCAGGGGATGCTGCGCGAGATCGGAGCGGAGGCGAAGCGGATCGCACGCGCCATCAGCGCAGGGTAGACCGAACCCGCCCTGCTTCGCCTGTGACGCAGCGCACACTCCAGTGAGCGAACGGGCCCGTAGCTTTGGAGAAGTCCTTAACGACCCCGGCCCACGCGCGTCGGACGGCCAGAGGATCGCCCCGTCCCCCTCACCCACTCCTGCCATGCGACCGCTCTCGAGACTCCTCCCGCTCGCCGCGCTCTTCGCCTTCGTCGCGGCCTGCTCCGACACGACCACCGTGCTCGCGCCGGCGGACGCCGACGCGCTTGCCGAGGCGCAGGCCGAGCTGGCCACCGCCGCCGCGGACCTGCCGGACGTCAACGACACCGACCCGGCGCTCGCACCCCAGCCACTGCTGCTCCGCCTGACGGCCCGGGCGCTGGCGCGCCTCGACCGGCTGGGAGCGGACGAGGCCAAGGCGAGGATGATCGAGGCCCTGCGCGAAGCGCAGCGGGCGTTGCAGGCCGCGATCGAAGGGGGCGACCCCGAGCAGATCCGCGCCGCCATGCACGCGCGCGATGTCACCGCGTCGCGCATCGTGATCGCGGTGTTCACGCCGCGGATCGTGCCCGAGGTCATCCACATGGTGGGCCAGCAGGTGCGCGCGTTGAAGGACCGCATCGACCAGGCCGAGGCCGACGGGCGCGACGTCACCGGTCCGCGGCGAGTCCTCGCGGCCGTCATCAGCCGGTTGGAAGAGGCGCGCCGGCTGAACGCGGCGGGGAACCACGTAGCCGCGCTGATCGTGGCGACGCACGCGGCGGACTTCCTGCACACGATGTTCCACCGCTGACCTGCGCCGCAAGCGCGGTCCCCTGTGGCAGAACGCGCCGGAGATGATCTCTCCGGCGCGTTCTCGTTGGCGACGCTCCTAGGGCGTCCGCGCGCTCATCGCCAGCACGCGCTCCCATTCCTCGGGCGTCACCGGCACCACGCTCAGCCGGCCCACGCGCACCAGCGCCATCTGCGCGAGCGCCTTCTCCGCCTTGATCTCCGCGAGCGGCACGAGCCGCGGGAGGGCCCGCACGGCGCGCACGTCCACCATGAACCAGGTGGGGGTCTCGGGCACCGTGCCGGCGTCGTGGTACTGGTGCGCCTTGTCGAAGGCGGTGTGGTCCGGGTACCCCTCGCGCACGACCTCGCAGACCCCCACCACGCCCGACGGCTCGGCCATCGAGTGATAGAAGAACACCTGGTCGCCCCGCTTCATCCCGTCGCGGAGGAAGTTGCGCGCGGCGGTGTTCCGGACCCCGTCCCAGCAGGTGGTGCGGTCCTTCGCGGCGAGGAGGTCGTCGAAGGAGAACGCCTCGGGTTCCGACTTGACGAGCCAGTAACGGCGCTCGCCGGCGGCGCGCGGCCGGAAGGCCGCCGCCCACTTCCCTTGCTCGTACGGGGCGGATCGGGGAGGCGCATTCCGCGCAGTGCTCGCACCCTTCCTTCCCGCGGTCTTCACCGGATTCCTCGCCACCTTCTTCGCCGCCGCCTTCGCGACCGCCGACTTGCTCCCCTTCCTTGCTGCCATCAGAACCCCAGCCAGTAGCTGGCCTTGACGAGAAAGACATTGCGCGCCGGCGCACGGAAGAGCGCCCCGGCATCGCGGGTGAGGTCGAATCCACCCAGCCCCACTTCCTCCTCCTGCTGGCGCTGCCACACCAGGAAGAGAGCGGAGCCGGGCCGGTACTCCCACCGGAAGACGACGTTGCCCACCAGGGCGCGCACGTTGAAATCGCGATCCGCGAACGAATAGTCCGCCGCCCCATTCCCGTCAAAGTCGATGTAGCGCGTGCCGTCCGGCGCCTCGCAGGTGCGGCCGCCCAGGCATCCCGGGGTGCCGCCGCCCGCCGAGAAGGTGCCGGGCTCGAACGCGTCGAAGGCGTACGAACGCGGCTGCAGCAGCTGACTGTACGACTGGAAGTCGCCCGACGAGAGCAGCGGCTGCGCGACCAGCTGCAGCGTCACGTGCGGCGAGAAGGTCACGTTGAGCCGCGTCTCGAGCGAGAACTCGCGCTGGTCGAGGTTCCCGAACAGGTAGCGCGTGCCGAAGGTGGGTGCATAGGGGAGCACCGTGGTCCGGCCGACGAACTGGGCCCCGTTCCGCGACCGCTGGAAGCTGGGTTCGAAGGAGACCTCGACGCGGGAGGAGGGCCGCCACGCGACGTCGACCTGATACTCCTCACGGCTCCCGGCGCCGAGCGCCCTCCGGCTGATCTCGAACGACGGCTCGACCGACACCGCCTTCCGCGCGTCGGTCTTGAAGTCCGCGTTCCACTCGAACCACGCGGGCTGGAGCATCATCGGCCCGCCGCGCGTGCCGTTCCGGTCCAGCAGCGCGGGACTCCCGGAGAACCGCGTGCCGACCTCCCAGTAGTTCAGGAGGGTGACGTCGGCGCTCAGGGAATACGAACCGGACACGTGTGCGTCCCCCCATGAGGCGGATGAGAGCGGGCGCAGCAACGCCTCGTGCGACCAGTTGTGGAAGGTAAAGGCGCTGATGCCATACGAGCGGAACACCCGGCCGGGCGTGATCTCGCGGTACCGCACGCGCGCGCCGCCGTCGAGCACCTCCTGCCGGCTGCTGAAGCCCAGGTCGTTCACGTCGAAGGTCGGCGTGACCTCGGCGGCCCAGACCGATCCCGTCCAGTGCGTCCCGCGCCGCTTCTCGAGCGTCATCCGCCAGTCGACGCCGGTGAGGGAGGTCGCGCCCGAATCCACCCGGAGCCGCCGCGCGTCGGGGCGCTGCAGGTAGTGCGAACTGGAGCGCTGGATGCGGATCATCGCGGTCGAGTCGCCGCGCACGAGGCTCCCCGCCACGTAGCCGAAGAAGGCGTAGGTGCGGCTCCGCCACTGGTGCTCCCAGTCGAACCCCGCGCTCATCGCCTCCGAGGTGAGGAGGTCGAACGACCCGTCGCCGGGGAGCGCCCGGCGCTGCAGCGTGGCGATCGCGCCGATCGTCGAGGCGCCGTCGTTGAAGTCCTGCTTCGCCCGGAGCGCGGTGTGCACCGCCTGCGGCTCGGCGAGGAACGATCGCGTCTCGCCCGTCGCGTCGAAGTACGCGCGCCCCTTCGATCCGTCGGTGAGCGCCGTGATGAAGCCGAGCGAGAGCCCGCCCTCGGTGCGCCCGGTCACCTTGGCGGCACCGAGGATCCGCACCGCCGCGGGTTCCGACACGAAGTCGGCGCTGTCCGGGCCCTGCCCCGAGGGCGCGCGCCCGACGCGGCGGCCGTAGAAGAGCCGGCCGTTCCCGCCCGAGAGCGAGAAGTCGAAGATCCGCGCGTCCTCCACGAAGAACGGGCGGCGCTCCTGGAAGAAGGTCTCGAACGCGGTCAGGTTGATCACGGCCGGATCCGCCTCCACCTGCCCGAAATCCGGGTTGACCGTCGCGTCGAGCGTGAAGGCCGAACCGAGACCGTACCGCATGTCGATGCCGGTGCGATTGGTCGCTTTCGAACCGTCCTGCAGCGGGTTGCCCGCTTCTGCCGGCTCGAACTCCCCTTCGGTCACCACGTACGGCCGCAACGCGATGCGGCGCGGCGCGTGCTCCGTGCGGATCCCCGTGAGCGTGCCGAACTGGGAGACGAATCCCTCCTGCAGGCGCGACATCAGGGCGAAATGCGTCTCCTCGTTCGATCGCAGACGGCCGCGCGCGAAATTGACGCCCCACGTCTGCTCGCCACTCGCCGTGCGGTACCGAAGCTGGGAGAGCGGGATCCGCAGCTCGGCGGTCCAACCGAGGGAGTCGAGATGCACCGCCGAGCTCCAGACGGCGTCCCATGCCGCATC
>JAOUHR010000290.1 GCA_029884515.1 Gemmatimonadota bacterium | reverse complement strand
CGTGACCCCGCCCGCATCGGCCGGGAGATCGACGGACTCGAGATCAGGCCCGAGGCGGAGCTCGAGCGCGACATCGCGCGGCTCAAGGCGCGGATCGCGGTGCTGAGCGTGCCCGCGGAGGCGGCCCAGGACCTGCTCGATCGCGCCACCAAGGCGGGGATCCGCGCCGTCCTCAACTTCGCACCGGTCCCCCTCCGCGCGCCGAAGGGCGTCACGTTGCGCGCCGTCAACATGGCGACGGAGTTGGAGATCCTCACGTTCGCGCTGACGAACCATCCGGAGAGCGGCTCGCGCTGAGCGCTACGCGCGGCCGCGCAGCAGCCGCGCGAAATCCGCCGGCGAGAGGGTCTCGGGGCGCGCCGCCCCGTCGAGCCCGGCACGCGCGAGGAGCGCGTCCGCCTCCTCCACCGTGAGCGACCAGATCGAGCGGAGCACCCGGCGCAGCTGTTTGCGCCGCATCCCGAACGCACCGAGCACGAGCCTGCGGAACGCGTCCTCCTCGTCCTCCGTGACGGCGGGATCGGGACGCGGCACGAGGCGGATCACCGATGACTCGACCTTGGGCGGCGGCGTGAACGCCCGCGCGGCCACCCCGAACAGCAGTTCCACCTTCGCGAGCGCCTGCACGTTCACGCTGAGGGCGCCGTAGGCCTCGCCGCCCGGCGGGCACACGATGCGCTCCGCCACCTCGCGCTGCACGAGATACACGGCGCGCGCCGGCCGCGGCCGGCGCATCGCGTGGAAGAGGATCGGCGTGGTGATGTTGTACGGCACGTTGCCCGCCAGCAGGTACGGGCCCGCCGCGAGCTCGCCCAGGTCCTGCTCGAGCACGTCGCCCTCGACGATCGTGAGCCGCGGCTCGCCGGCCCAGCGCGCGCGGAGCATCGGCGCGAGCACGCGGTCGAGCTCGATCGCGATCACCCGCCCGGCGCGCGCGAGCAGCTGTTCGGTGAGCGCGCCGCGTCCGGGCCCGATCTCGATCACCGTGTCCGCCGGCGTGGCGCCGAGCGCGTCGGCGATCCGGGCGAGGAGGCGACGATCGGTGAGGAAGTGCTGCCCGAGCCGCTTCTTCGCCCGCGGGTGGGTCACGAGCTCCGGAGGACCACGACCGCCTGGTCGTCGTGCGGGCGGTTCCGCCCCATGTGTCCCTCCACGAGCGCGAAGACGCCGTCCACGATGCGCGACGGCACCTCCTTGCGGCGCGCGCGGAGCACGTCGAGCACGCGGCGCTCGCCGAGCGCGGTGCCGCGCGAATCGCGCGCGTCGCTCACGCCGTCGGTGAAGATCACGAGCAGGTCGTCCGCCGGGGACCACGGGCGCGACGCCGCATGGAGCGCCTCGGGACCGAGGCCGAGCGGAGGGTCGGTGGCCTCGAGGCGCACCGCGATGCCGTCCGCGCCGATCACGAAGGCGTGCGGGTGCCCGGAGTTGGTCCACCGCAGCGTCCCCGCCTCGCGGTCCACCACGGCGTAACAGAGCGAGAGGAACATCTCCGTCTCGCGGAGCTCCTCCTCGAGCGTCGCCAGCAGCGCCTGCACGGTCTCCGCGGGATCGGCGGTGGTCTGCGCGTGGATCGCCGACGCGCTCATCACGAGCGCCATGATGAGCGCGGCACGATAGCCGTGGCTCGACACGTCGCCCACCAGGATGCCGGTGCGGCCGTTCCCCAGCCGGAAGAGGTTGTAGAAGTCGCCGCCCACGCCGTCGGCCGCCTCGACGCGCGCCGCGCACATGGCTTCGGGCGTCACCACCGATGCCGGCGGGAGGAGCCGCATCTGCAGGTCGTGCGCGAGCCGCATCTCGGACGCCAGCCGCTCCTGGTCGATCGAGGCACGGACCAGCCGCGCATTCTGGATCGCCGTGCCGATCTGCGACCCCACCGCCGCGACGAGCTTCTCGTCGCCCGCCGTGAAGCCCAGCCCGCCACGCCGGCCCGAGAGGCTCACCACGCCCAGGGGGATGCCGCCGTCGGGCGTGGTCCACACGATCGGCACCGAGAGCATCGCGCCCTGGCGGAAGGTCGCCTCGCACTCGCTCTCGAGCACGCCCGCGTTCACCAGCAGGGCGCGGCGCGTCCGGAAGACGCGCGCCGTCACGCTCACCGGCTCGTCGATGGGGATCGGGAGCGGCGCCGGCGCGCCCTTCACGCGAAGGGCGGTGACCGGGCGCAGCAGCCCGGAGACGGCGTCGTTCACGAGCAGGGCGCCGTACTCCGCGCCCACGGTCTCGGCCACCTCCATCAGGATCGTGCGCGCCGCTTCCTCCAGCGTGACGGTGCGGCCGAGGATCTCGCTGATCGAGTAGAGGAGGTTGATCTCCTCGTAGCGCTCGGCGAGCTCGTCGGTCGCGCGCCGCGCCTCCCACTGGCTCTGCAACATCTGCGAGAGCACGGGGACCAGCACGCGCATCCACCGCCGCGCGTGGGCGTCGTCGTCGGCCACGGGGCCGACGCCGAGCCAGGCGCGCGTTCGCCCGGGGATGCGCGCGAACAGCTGGCGGCCGAGGGCCGTCTCGCGCGAGCGGATCTCCTGCTCCGCCTCCGCGAGCTCCGTGCGCGAGGGCGCCGTCACGTCGCCGCCGGACGTGGCGGCCACCTCGAGGGGATCGGAGCCTGCCGCCTGCATCCACAGCACGGCGCCACACCCATACGCCTCGCTGAAGGCGTCGAGGACGCGCGCGAGTTCGCTCACGGGCGGGAGGCGCTCGGCCGGGATGCGCTCATCGGCGGTGCAGCGTGAGGCGGACCACGTTGCCGTCGCCGCGGAAGCGCTCCACGCGGTCCATCAGCGCGTGCATCAGGAAGAGCCCGCGCCCGTCCTCGCGCCCCAGGTTCTCCGGCGTGGTGGGGTCCTCGGTGCAGGCAGCGAGGTCGAAGCCGGCGCCCTCGTCCTCCACCTCGAGCACCAGCCAGGCGTCGGTGACCTCGGCGCGCACCCGGACGCTCTTCCCCGCCGCGTCGCCGTTGCCCCGGAGGATCGCGTTGGAGAGCGCCTCGGTGAGCGCGACGGGGACGTTCAGCGCGAGCTGGCGGCCGTCGAAGCGGTGCTCCCGGCAGCGCCGCACCACCTGCGCGACGATCGACTCGATCTGCTGGACGTCGCTGGGGACCCGGATGTCCAGCGCGCCGTTCACGACCATCTAGAAGCTCTCGAGTGCGCGCTCGCGGGTGTCGGCGATCTGGAAGAGCGAGTCGAGCTTGGTGAGCTCGAACAGCGTCTGCAGGTCGTCGTTGAGGTTCGCCAGGCGCAGGTCACCGCCCAGCTCGCGCATCCGCTTCGCGAGCGAGACGAGCACGCCGAGGCCGGAGCTGTCGATGTAGCCGGCGTTCGCGAAGTCCACGAGGACCTTGCGCGCGCCCGCCTCCGCCTCGTCGAGCACGCGTTGCTTCAGCTCCTGGCGGTTGCCGACGATCAACTGTCCGTCCACTTCGATGACGACGACGTCGCCGTGCTTGGAGACCTGCAGGCTCATGGCGTACTCGGTCGGGGGTTCAGGAAGAAAGATGACTATTGGTACTTCTGGCGCAACGCCTTGGCGACCGCCGGATGCACGAGCGCGTCGATCTCGCCGCCGAACCGCGCCACCTCGCGCACCAGCGAGGAGCTCACGTAACTGACCTCGAGCGAGGGCACCATGAACATCGTCTCGAGTTGCGGCGCGAGGTGGCGGTTCATCAACGCCATCTGGTACTCGTACTCGAAGTCCGACACCGCCCGGAGCCCGCGGAGCACCACCGAGCAGCCCGCCTCCTTCGCGAACTTCACCATCAGGCCGGTGAACGACCGCACGTCCACGCGGGGGTCGTCGTCGAGCGCGGCGCGGATCAGCGTCGTCCGCTCGTCCACGGTGAAGAGCGGCTCCTTCGTCACGTTGATCGCCACCGCCACCACGAGCCGG
>JAOUHR010000289.1 GCA_029884515.1 Gemmatimonadota bacterium | reverse complement strand
GCTCTCGGTCGTCGCGCTCCTCGCGCATCCCGCCCACCTCGAAGCCGTTGAGGAGGATCTCCTCCCACTTCGACTCGTCGTCGCTGTCGGCGGCGGGCTCCGGCTCGCCCGCCTCGGCCTCCTGCGCGGCGTCCGCCTCGGCCGCGGTCTCCTCCCCTGCCTCGGCGTCGTCCTCCTCCTCCTCGACCAGCTCGAGGAAGGGGTTCACCATCAGCTCCTGCTTGAGGTGCTGCTGGAGGTCGAGCAGCGGCATGTAGAGCATGTCCATCGCCTGGTAGAGGCGTGGGTTGACCTTGAGCTCCTGTCCGAGCCGCGCGGACTGGTGCAGGCCATGCTTCATCCTTCGGCCCCCGCCCCGGCGAGCGTGCCATCCACGTCCGGGTGCTCATGCCGGAACCGCTCGCGCAGGCGCGCGGTGAGCGTGGGGCCCAGGTAGCTGTGCGCCACCTGGTCGTCGAAGATCAGTTCGCGGACCGTGCCGGAGACCTGCACGGCGCCGTCGAACATGATGTATGCGCGGTCCACGATGTCGAGTGTCTGCTCGACGTTGTGGTCGGAGATCAGCACGCCGATCCCACGGTCCTTGAGCGACGCCACGATGCCCTGGATGTCGTGCACGGCGATCGGGTCCACGCCGGCGAAAGGTTCGTCGAGCATCATGAAGCGCGGCTGCGTGACGAGCGCGCGCGTGATCTCGAGACGCCGGCGCTCGCCGCCGGAGAGCGCGAAGGCCTTGCTCTTGCGCAGGTGCTTGATGCTGAGCTCGTCGAGGAGCGTCTCGAGACGCTGCAACCGCTCGGCGCGCGAGAGAGGGAGCGTCTCGAGGATGGCGAGGATGTTCTCCTCCACCGTGAGCTTGCGAAAGATGGACGGTTCCTGCGAGAGGTACCCGATGCCACGCCGGGCGCGCTGGTACATCGGCATCCGCGTGATGTCCTCGCCATCGATGCGGATGCGCCCCGCCGCCGGCGGGATGAGCCCGACGATCATGTAGAAGGTCGTGGTCTTGCCGGCGCCGTTGGGGCCGAGCAACCCGACGATCTCACCCTGGCGTAGTTCGAGCGCGACGTCGTTCACCACGTTGCGCTTCTGGTACGTCTTCACGAGGCCGTCGGCGGTGAGCACGCTGTGCCCGCCGACCGTGGCCTGTGCCACGGGCGGGGTCTTGCGGGCGATGACGCGGTGCTCGCCCGTCACGCGAAGGAACCGCTGGAGCGCTGCCGGCGCCTCCTGGTGAAGCGCGAGGAGCGGACCGGCGAGTTGCACCCGCGTGGTCACGTCCATCGCGGAGGGCAGGGCGCCGATCGCGTCCGCCGCGACGAGTCGTGGCAGGACGACCCGCGTGAGGTGGTCGCGCGCCTCGTCCAGCGAGAGGCGGCCGGCCTCGCTCTCCACGTCGCGCCCGTCGGCGCGCAGCGCCTCGAGGTGGTCCTGCCGGTAGGCGACGGCGACGTCGTGCAGGACCGCGTTGCCCAGCGCATCGGCGCGCTGGCAGATCGCGAGCAGGCAGAGGGTGGCGGAGCGATCACCCGCGGTGGTGCGCTCCACGAACTCGCGCACGTGTGGCGGCACCCCGGGCGACGTCACGGTTTCCGTCCGGCGTTCCGGGCGGGGAGCGTCGCGCCAGCGGGCGGCTTGACCGTGTCCGCAGGCGCCGGCTCGAGGAAGAGGCCGGAGGCCTTCCCCTGGACGGCGACGTCGCGCACCTCGCCCTCGTCGAAGGCCACGGTGATCACGCGACCGCGGTTGTAGCTCAGGCTGGGCGCGCCACGCTCGCCGCTGGAGGGCGTCAGCTGGTAGAAGGCGCGCGCCGCGCCCGTGGCCTGCAGCTCGCGCATGCGGACGCCCGACGCGCTGTCCGCCGTCGCGAGGGTGTCGAAGCGCGCCACCACGGTGTCACCGGCGAGCCAGTCGCGCTCGTCGGAGATGATCTTCGTGGAGTCCACGCGGGAGAAGGCGATGGCGTCGCGCAGCGCGCGGATCTCGCGGAGGCGTTGGCCCGGCATCAGGATATCCATCGAGTCGGCGAGCAGGCGCTGCGAGGGGGCGTCCGCGACCGCCCGTCCGCCCCAGACGAAGACACGCTCCATCCGCTGGTCCGCCATGCGCAGGTCGATCGTGTCACCGGTGAGTGTGAGCGAATCGCTGGTGACCTTGGCCTCGCCATCGGCGCGAACGCGCCGGAGCTTCCGGTCCTGCGACCAGAGATCCACCACTGTCCCGACGAGCGTGAAGGTGCGTTCGCCACGTCCGACGATCCTGGGCCCGCGCATGAGCCGGGCGAACTCGGTGCCCTGGTCGAGGGTGGCCGAATCCGCGGTGGCACGGAGGTCCGGCCGCTCGATCACCACCTTCCCGACGGCGAAGACGAGGGAGTCGTTCACGGAGATCACGAGGTCCGCGGTCAGGTCGACCGAGTCGGCGTTCGCGGCCGCGCGATTGCCGGGCGCCGCCGCGGCGCTCCGCGGTTGGGACTCGATCGCCGTGGGGCTCATCCGTACGACGGGCCGGCCGGGCGCGCGCCACGACGGCACATCGCGCACTCCCGGCTTCACGCGGAAGTACTCGATCTGGGGGCCGGTGAAACGCGTGCCCGACGCACTGCGGCCGCGCACCTTCCCGGTGGCCAGCAGATGGTCGTCGGCGGTGTAGTAGATCATGCGATCCGACTCCATCGACATCTTGGGCTCGCTGTAGCGCACCCGATCGATGAGGATGAGCTCGCCGCGCTCCGTGTAGTGCTCGGCGCTGTCGGCGAGGAGGCGGTTCCCCTGCCCCTCGCAGGTCGCGTCCACGCCGCCGCCGACGAAGGTGTTGCGCCCGCCGGTGGGCGTGGTGTAGGCGGTGGCCCGCGTGACCACGACCCCACCCCGTGTCACACCGGTGAAGACGACCGTGCACGGCTTGCCATCCGTCTGCGCAGCGAGCCCCGACGGCAGGAGTCCGCAGGCCACGAACAGGAGCGCGCGCCGCGCCGCCCTCACGGCCCCGGCACCCGCACGGTGCCGCCGCGCCCGCTGCGCACCTTCAGCACCTGCACCGCGTTCAGGCTCGGGTCCGTTCGGAACCCGATCCCACTCATCTCCTTCTCGCCGGGCTCGGAGAGCACGAACTCCGAGTCGGACATGATCTGGTTCTGGCTCTGGACGTAGCGGACCATCGGGCTCTTGAGCACGCGGCCGTCCACCGAGGTGATCACCACGTCGCCCCAGGCCTCGAGCACGTTGGAGCGGGTGTCGAGGTTGCCGCGCCGCGCGGTGAGCGTCGCCTCCTTGGCCCCCGTGGCGCTGAAGAAGTCGCCGTGCGCCACCCGCAGCGAGACCCGCGTGTTCTGGTCGAGGAAGAGCGCCGTGTCGGCGAACACCTCCGCTCGGAGGAGGCCCCCATCGGTCACCAGCGTGCGGAACCCGAAGGCCACCTGGTCGGCGGAGTCGAGGATCGGGTCGGTGCTCTTGATGGTGGTGGAAGACGACCCGACGTCGGCGCAGGCCCCGGCAAGCGCCGCCGTGAGCGCGAACAGGGCCGCCACGCTCCCCCGCGTGCGCCGCATCAGATCGCCCCGGCCCGCATAAGGTCATGCAGGTGCACCACGCCGACGATCCGCTCGGCCTCGTCAAGTACCGGGAGCGCGATCACGCCGTGCGACTCCATCAGGTGCACGGCCGCCGTGCCGAGTTCGTCCGCGTGCACGACCTTGGGCGTGCGGGTCATGACGCGCTCGACGGGGATGGGGAAGATGTCATGTTCCTGCTCCATGAGACGCGAGAGATCCCCAGTGGTGACGACGCCGAGCAGGTGGTGGCCGCCGTCCGCGATCATGCAGATGCCTCGCCGCTCCGCCAGCTGCACCACGGCTTGTCGCATCGTCGCGCCCGCCGGCAACACCGGGAGTGCATCCGTG
>JAOUHR010000288.1 GCA_029884515.1 Gemmatimonadota bacterium | reverse complement strand
CCTGCCGGTCCTTCGTCGTGGGATCGTGGATCGTGAAGAACACCTCGAGCAGTTCCGCGTAGGAGATCTCGGTGGGATCGAATTCCACCTGCACCACCTCGGCGTGCCCGGTCTTCTTGCCGCAGACCTGCTCGTACGTGGGGTTGGCGAGGTGCCCGCCGGCGTATCCGCTCTTGACCGACTTCACGCCACGCAGCTCGAGGAAGACCGCCTCGAGGCACCAGAAGCATCCGCCGCCCAGTGTCGCTTGCTCGGTCACGTGGCGTGCTCCCGCTTCGCCGCCGCCTCGAAGAGCGGGACGAACTTCTCGTAGCCCTCGGCTGCGAGCCGATCGACCGGGATGAAGCGGAGCGCAGCGGAGTTGATGCAGTAGCGCATCCCCGTCGGGCCCGGGCCGTCGTTGAACACGTGCCCGAGGTGCGAGTCGCCCTCGGCGGACCGTACCTCCGTGCGGGTCATGAAGAGCGCGCGGTCCACGTGCTCCGTGACGTGCTCCTGCGCGACGGGTTTGGTGAACGAGGGCCAGCCCGTGCCGGAATCGAACTTGTCGATCGAGGAGAAGAGCGGCTCGCCGGAGACCACGTCCACGTAGAGCCCGGGTTCGTGGTGGTCCCAGAAGGCGTTGCTGAATGGGGGCTCGGTCGCGCTGCACTGCGTGACCTGATACTCCATCGGCGAGAGCTTCGCCGCCAACTCGGGGTTCACGGGCTTCTTCTTCGACATGTGCGCAATCTCGGCTGGGGTCGATCGGAGAATCTCAGTCGAAGCAATCTCTGTACGCGTGACTCGGTTCCTCGTCCTTCATCGTGTCCCGGTGAATAGGAAGAAAACCCGAACAGAATTGGACAGATGGCGCGGAATCGTCTCTGGATGATCACGGAATCAAGTCGGAGGTTGCGCGCTGTGCAGGTATCCACTTGTTTGTGTGCAAGCGTTCACTTGCACAGGCGATCACAAATATGTCCGAACCAACCAGGCAACAAGTCCTCGACGCCGCCGCGCGCGTCTACTCCGACGTCGGATTCCGCGGGGCGACCACGCGTCGCATCGCCGAGGAGGCCGGTGTGAATGAGGTCACCCTCTTCCGTCTCTTCGGCTCCAAGGCCGCGCTCATCGGTGAAGCCGTGCGCACGCGGTCGGCCAGCGGGCCGACCAGCGCGTTGCCGGAGGTGCCGAAGGATCCGGTCGCCGAGCTCACCGAGTGGGCTGCCGAGGATCACACCTTCATGTTCGAGTGCCGCGGGATGATCCGCGCCACGATGGCGGAGATGAATGAGCGCCCGGAGTGCGCGCTCGAGGTCGCCGACCACCCGGTGGAATCGTTTCGCGAGCTCCGCGCGTACGTGGAGCGCCTGGCGGAGCACGGGTTCATCCCTTCCGCCAAGGACGCCGCCCCTGCGGCTGCGATGCTCAAGGGGTCCCTCTTCGCCGATGCCATGGGACGTGACATGATGCCCGAGATGTTCCCGCCGGTCGACCGAGCACCCGCCACCTACGTGCGCCTGTTCCTCCGCGCCCTGGGCGCCACGCTCGCGCTGCTCCTGATGTTCGCCCCCCTCGCCCTCCCGGCACAGCAGCCGGCGGTCGCGAGCGCGAATGCGCCGACTGCCGCGCTCTCGCTCGCCGATGCCCTCCGGCTCGCCGAGCAGAAGAGCGAGGCCGTCGCGATGGCCGCCGCCGGCGTGCGGCGCGCGGGCGGGCAGCAGCGACAGGCGGACGCCCAGCTGTTCCCGCAACTCAATGGCACGATCGGCTACCAGCGCGCCATCAAGAGCCAGTTCGAGGAGATCTCCAGGCGCTTCGCTGGTCCGCCCGACACGACCGGTTCCTCCGGCGGCGGCCTCGCGGACTCGCCGCTGGCCAAGATCTTCGCCGCGCCCACGACGGCGATCTTCACCGTCGCCTTCTCGCAGAACCTCTACACTGCGGGCCGGATCGGCGCCGCGCGGGCAGGGGCCAACTCCGCGCGCTCGGCCGCCGACATCGCCCTCACCTCGGCGCGCGCGCAGGCCGCGCTCGATGCGGCGCAGGCCTACTTCGACGCGGTCGCGTCGGACCGCCTGCTCGCCATCGCCGACTCGTCGTTCGCGCTCACCGAGCGCGCGCTCGCGCAGACGCAGGTGGCGCGCGAGGTGGGCTCCGCCTCGGAGTTCGACCTCCTGCGTGCCCGTGTCACGCGCGACAACCAGCGGCCGCTCGTGATCCAGGCGCGCGGCGCCCGCACCACGGCGTACCTGCGGCTCAAGCAGCTGCTCGACCTGCCACTGGGCGGGCCCCTCACGCTCTCCACCCCCATCCGCGACGACTCCGCGGTGGTCGAGGAGATCACCGGGCCGCTCACGCTAGCCGATGATCGCACCATCACGCCCGACACGAGCGTGAGTGCGCGCTCGACGGTGCGGCAGCAGGAGGCGCAGGTGACGGCGCAGGAGCAGGCGCTCCGCGCCGCGCGACTCGCGCGCTTCCCCTCGCTGCAGCTCACCTCCACCTACCAGCGCTTCGCCTACCCCGCCGAGGGCACCTTCCTGCCTGGCGCACTCGACCTCTACTTCCCGAATTGGACCGTCTCACTCGGCCTCTCGGTGCCGCTCTTCACCGGCGGCCGGCTCGGCGGCGACCGGATGGTGGCCGAGGCGAACCTGAACCAGGCGCGCGCCCAGTTGCGGCAGGCGCGCGAGGGCGCGGCGCTCGACGCGCAGCTCGCGCTCACGCAACTCGAGCAGGCGCAGGCCGCGTACCTCGCCTCGGTCGGCAACGACACGCAGGCGGCGCAGGCGTATCGCATCGCGGAGGTCCGGTTCAGCGAGGGGATCTCCACCCAGCTCGAACTCACGGAGGTGCGCGTGCAACTCGAGCAGGCGCGCCTGCAGCGCGTGAACGCCGCGCGTGACCTCGAGGTCGCGAAGCTGCGACTCGCGCTCCTGAAGGACCTGCCGCTCTCCACCACCGGAGGGCGCTGACCATGACCCGCGCTCCCATCCACACGAGGAAGTCCCCGATGTCCCGTCCGTTCCGTGCCGCCGCGCTCCTCCTCGCCGGCACCTTCGCGCTCGTGCCCGCCGCCTGCAATCGCGGGGACGCCGCGGACACCGCCGGCGACACCCCGGTGACCGTGCAGGTCGGCCCGGAAGCGATCGCGATCGCCGAGCGCACGCAGTTCTCCACGGGACCGATCCTCTCGGGCTCGCTCGTGGCCGAGCGCACCGCGCAGATCCGTGCCGAGGTGCCGGGCTCGGTGGTGCAGGTCTTCCACGATCCGGGCGCGCAGGTCTCCAAGGGTACCTCGCTCGCCAAGATCGACGACCGCGCGATCAACGACGCCTACCTCTCGGCGCGCTCCGGGCTCACGGCGGCACAGAGCGCCACGGAGATCGCCCAGCGTGAACTCGAGCGCGCCGAGAAGCTGCTCGCCGTGGGCGCGATCTCCGACCGCGACGTAGAGAACGCGCGCCGCGCCTCGCTCACCGCGCGCACCATGCGCGACGACGCGACGGCCCGTCTCGCCGCGGCGCAGAAGCAGCTCGACGCGACGAACGTGCTCGCGCCCTACGCCGGCGTGGTGAGCGAGCGCATGGTCAACCCGGGCGACGTGGTCGCGCCGGGGTCGCCGCTCTTCACGGTGGTGGACCCCGCGACGATGCGCCTCGAGGCGGCCGTGCCGGCCGAGCAGCTCGGCGAGGTGCGCCTGGGGGCGCCGGTGCGCTTCACGGTGACCGGATACCCCGGACGCACCTTCGAGGGCCGCATCTCCAGCATCAACCCCTCGGCCGACCCGCAGACGCGGCAGGTACGGCTTTTCGTGCGCATCCCGAACGCGGGGAACCGGCTCGTCGCCGGGCTCTTCGCCGAGGGGCGCGTGGCGAGCGAGTCACGTGAGGCGCTCACGGTGCCGAGGTCGGCGGTGGAC
>JAOUHR010000287.1 GCA_029884515.1 Gemmatimonadota bacterium | reverse complement strand
GGCATCGACGTCGTGAGCCTCCACAATCACCTGCTGATGGAGGAGCCCCGGCTCTTCTTCATGCACTTCCGGGCGGTCGACGATGCCGTGACCCTCGCGCGCGGGATCCGCGCGGCACTCGACTCCACCGCGTCGAAGCGCTAGCGCACCTGGAAGGTGATGGTCGCCCACTTGGATTCGTAGTCGATCCCGCCGCGCCCCACGCGCGCCATGTGGATGAACTTCACGTACCAGGTGCCCGCCCGCGCGAGCGGGATCGACGCCACGCCCGACGCATCCGAGCGCACCGTGGCCTGTTCGAAGGAGGCTTCGTTCGTGCCGGTGCCGCCGAACATGACGAGCTGGTTCGCCATCGGCTTTCCATCCACCAGTATCCGCACGCGCAGCGTCGCTCCCGTGGCGAGCGCGTACGGGTTCTCGAGCGGGACGATCTCCGCAGGATAGCCCATCGGGGTGGCGTAGAGGTCGCTCCGCGTGTCGCCGACCTGGATGAACGCCTTCACGTGCTTGTGGTAGCGCTCCCGCACCGCCTTCCCCAGCTCGCCCGTGCGCCGCCGGTCCTCGAGCACGTCGGGGATGCCATCGTCCTTCAGGTAGAGGTTGAAGTCGTCCGCGGAGAGGTCGATCTCGCTCGGCCTGGTCGAGACGCCGATCACGTAGGTGCCGGCCGCGCGCGTGTGGACATGGAAGCTGCTCGTGTCGCCCGTGACGCCCCACTCCGTGGTATCCAGCTGGACGCGACCGCGCGGCGTGAGCACGCTGGCGTCGGCGAGCCGGTTCCGCGCGATCGAGTTCTCGCTCTTGGTGAACGTGCCGTTGAGCAGGCGCACACGGACCTCGGAATTCTCGGGCGCGAAGTACCGCGTGGGCTTCACGAACATGTCGTGCGCCTCGGCGAGGCCCGCGACGGCGACGAGCGCGGCCAGCGTGAGCAGGAAGATCCGGCGTGTGTGGCCGCTGCGGCGGGAGTGGTTGGGCATCTGCGTCCTCGGTGTGGGAGCCTCTCGCGGAAGCTGGGCGGCGACGCGCGCCAGCGTCAAGACAGGTCGTGCAGGCGTTGCACGAGGGCGGCGATCACCCCGGCATCGGTCGCACGCGCATGCACCTCACGCACCCGCGTCTCGCGGACGAGCGCCGCGACGTTCTCCGCGCGCACCGTGCCCCCGGCCAGCACCACGATCTGCTCGCCAGCGCGCCGCACGTGCCGCGCGATCGTCGCCGCACCTTCCGTCGCGGTGGGGGCGTGGCCCGAGGTCAGCACCAGGTCCACACCGAGCGAGAGCAGCGTGTCGAGCGCACCGTCGGCGTCGGGGGTGCGATCGAAGGCGCGATGGCACGCCACGCGCAGCGGCCGCGCGAGGGCGATGAGCGCGCGCATCCGCGCGACGTCGAGTGCGCCTTCCTCGCGGAGGATCCCGAACACCACGCCCGCCGCTCCCGCCCCCTTCGCGAGCTCCACGCCGCGCTCCATCTGCGCGAACTCGTCAGCCGTGTAGGTGAATCCACCCTCACGCGGCCGCACCATCACGTGCACCGGCACCCGCGCGTGCGCCATCACCACCGCCAGCAGCTGCGGCGACGGCGTCAACCCGCCGTCGCCCGGCCCGCACAACTCCAATCGGCCCGCCCCGCTGGCTTCAGCGGAACGGGCCGATCCGATGGAGTCGACGTACGCCTCGACGAGGATCGTCAGAGCGAGAACCCCGCCCGGTAGGTCGGGTTCACCCACTCGCTCGGCGGCGTGAGGTTCTTGATCGCGCCCGTGTCGGGGTCCATCTCGATCGTGCGGCCCATCCGCACGGCGAGGCAACCGGTCACGATCATCTCCGTCATCGGCCCCGCGTAACCGGCGAAGTTGCTGCCGGGCTGCGTGCCCGCGCGGCAGGCTGAGAGCCACTCCTTGTAGACGCCTTCAGTGCGCGGGTACTTCTGCGGCAGCGGGGTGTTCTTCACCGCTTCGGCGGCCGCCGCGTCGAGCAGGCGCGGGTTCTCGGCGTACGTGCCCGCGATGAGCATCCCCTTGTCGCCGATCCAGAGCTGGCCACCGGTGGTGTCGAAGGGCCAATCCTGCTCCTCCGGCCAGCCCTCGGGCTTCGGCGGGAAGAGACTGCCATCGCGCCACGTGAGCGTGACCGCCGCGCGGTCGCCGATGGACGGGAATTCGTACGTGATCCGCTCCGAGGCCGGCGCGGTCTCCGCGTAGAGCGCGGTGCTCTCCGGCGTGATGCGGCTCGGATACTTGAGGCCGAGCCCCCAGTAGGCGGCGTCCATGATGTGGCAGGCCATGTCGCCCATCGCGCCGGTGCCGAAGTCCCACCAGCCGCGCCAGTTGAACGGCGCATAGCGCGAGTGGTAGGGCCGCTCCGGCGCGGGCCCGAGCCAGAGGTTCCAGTCGAGCGTCGCCGGCGCGTACTGCATGTCGATCGGGCGATTGATCGCCTGGGGCCAGATCGGCCGGTTGGTCCAGCACTCCACGCGGCGCACGGGGCCGATCAGGCCCGCATCCACCCACTCGCGGATGAGGCGGATCCCTTCGTTCGCGTGGCCCTGGTTGCCCATCTGCGTGGCCTGCTTCGGCCGGCGCGCGGCCTCGGCCTTGAGCGCGCGCACCTCGCCGATCGTGCGCGCCAGCGGTTTCTGCGTGTAGACGTGCTTGCCCATCTTGAGCGCCATCATCGCCGCGGCCGCATGCACGTGGTCGGGAGTGGAGACGGTGACCGCATCGATGTTGTTCCGCTCCTTCTCGAGCATCTCGCGGAAGTCCTTGTACCGCCGCGCATTCGGGAACTCGCGGAAGGCGCGCTCGGCGCTCTTCCAGTCCACGTCGGCGAAGGCGACGAGTTCCTCGCTCGAGACGCCTTTGACGTCGTTGTAGCCCATGCCGCCCACGCCGATGCAGGCGATGCGCAGCTTCTGCGAGGGCTGCACCCGGTCGGCGAGCGCGTGCAGCTCGCGCGGCACCGCGGCAAGGGCGCCGGCGGCGGCGAGGCCTCCGACAAAGGTGCGACGATCGAGGTCCTTGCGATGCATGGCAGCGCCTCAGCTGGCTGGAGTGGGAGCCTTGGAGTCGGTCCGGAAGAGCAGCAGGAAGAGCACGAACACGCCGATCGCCATGAACGCAGGGATCGGCCAGATGCGTGTCCAGTCGTGGCTCGCCACCGCGGTCGCGGCGTCCACGCTGGCGAACCGGTTCACTACCGCGCCCGAGACGAAGGCGCCGATGAAGTAGCCGAGTCCGTTGGTCACGAAGTTGATGAAGCCCTGGGCGGCCGCGCGGACCGTCTCGCCGGCGCGCTGGTCGGTGTAGATCTGCCCGCTCACGAAGAAGAAGTCGTAGCAGACCCCGTGCAGCACGATCCCGGCGTAGATCAGCCACATCCCGGGTCCGGCGTCGCCGGCGCCGAAGGCGAAGTAGCGCACCGCCCAGGCCAACATCCCGGCGAGCATGATCTTCTTGATGCCGAACCGGAGGAGGAACGCCGGGAGCATCACCATGAACACGATCTCGCTCATCTGCCCGAACGTCTGGATGAACGCCGGTTCCGGCGCGCCGATCTCGTTGAGGAAGAGGTTCGTGAACGAGTAGTAGAACTGGAGCGGGATGCAGAGCAGGAACGAACCGAGCGTGAAGATGAGGAAGTCGCGGTGCCGGAGGAGCTTGAGCGCGTCGAGGCCGAGCGCATCCCGCGCGCTGAAGGGCCGGCTCCCGCCCTTGGGTGGCGTGACGGGCAGCGCGAACGAGAAGAGACCCAGCGCGATGCTCGCACCCGCGGCGATCTGCATCGGGAGCGCCTGCGCGTCGGCGCGCAGCACCTTCCCCACGAGGATCCCGGCCACGATCCACCCGATGGTGCCGAGCACGCGGATGAGCGGGAACTCCTTCGCCGGATCCTTGATGTGGTGGAACGAGATGGAGTTCGAGA
>JAOUHR010000286.1 GCA_029884515.1 Gemmatimonadota bacterium | reverse complement strand
GCCACGCCCCGCCGCGCGAGGTGGATCGCGTCGGCGTCGGTGCTGGTGTCCCGGCCCGCCGCCTGCAGCGTGTACGGGATGCGCAGCGAGTCGGCCGCGTCGCGCACGATGCGGAACGCCACCGGAGAGATCACCGAGCCGCGCGTGAGCACCGGGCCGCTGCCGAGCTTCGAGTCGCCATGCTCCTTCTTCTCGACCCCCGGATGGTCGGTGGCGAATGTCACGTCCACCACGATCGCCATCGCCGGGTCCACGCGCTCGGCGCCCACGTGCGCGCCGCCGCCGCGATAGCCGATCTCCTCCTGGGTGGTCGCCACGGCCACCACGCGCGCGTCGCCCGGCTTCTTGGCGTAGCGGCGGAGCGCCTCGAGCACCACGAAGGCGCCGATGCGGTCGTCGATCGAGCGCGAGACGATCCGGTCGTTCGGGAAGTCGAGCGTGCGGGAGTCGATCACCCCGGCGTCGCCGATGGCGAGCACCGCCTCGGCCTGCTTCCGCGAACTCGCGCCGATGTCCGCCCAGAGGTCGGTCATCTTCGACGCCTTCTCGCGGTCCTCGGTCTTCATGAGGTGGATCGGCTTCTTCCCCACCGCGCCCACCACCTCGCCGTCGCGGCCGAGGAACCGGATGCGCTGCGCGACGAGCACCTGCGGGTCCCAGCCGCCGATGGGCGCGATGTACACGTAGCCGTCGTCGTCGATGTACGTGATGATCACGCCGATCTCGTCGATGTGGCCGGCGAGCATCACGGTGGGTGAGCCCTTGGGATTCACGACGGCGATGCTGTTGCCGTGCACGTCGCCCTCGACGGTGGCGGCGAAGGTGCGGGCCTCCGCGCGCCACACCTCCGCGGCGGCGGCCTCGTAGCCGGAGGGGCCCGGGGTATCGAGCAGGCGCTTGAGGAAGGCGACGGCGGCGGGCTTGAGCATCAGGTGGTCCTCTGCGGGTCGCGCACGTCCGCGGTGAGCGGACGGGCGAACTCGGGTTCGATGGGCGTGAAGAGCGACGGATTGAAGATGCGGGCGAAGCACTCGATGCCGTCCACCAGCCGAGGCCCGGGCCGGCTCACGAGCGCATTCGCCTCCACGGCCCAGACGCGCTTCGCGCGCGCCCACGCCCAGTCATCGAGCGCGAGCAGGCGGTCGCCCTCGGCGGCAGCGCGCGCGAGGTCATAGCCGCAGGGCGCGACGAGGAGCACCTCGGGATCCGCAGCTCGCACGGCGGCGAGGTCCACGACCACGGAGTGCGCGCCCGGCTTGGCCAGGGCATCCACGCCACCGGCGCGCCGCACCATCTCCGGCACCCAGTGGCCCGCGGCGTAGACCGGCTCGCCCCACTCGATCACCGCGACGCGCGGGCGTGGGGCCCGCGCCGCCTTGAGCGTGTCGTGCACCGCGCGCAGCCGCGCCCGCGCGCCGGCCAGGAACTCCTCGGCCTCGTCCGCGCGGTCGAGCGCGGCGCCCACGCGCGTGAGGTCGTCGAACACACCGTCGAGCGAGGAGGCCGAGAGCGTGAGCACGCGCGGAGGCGGCTCGAGCCGTGCCGCGAGAGCGCGGACGTCGGTCTCCATCACCGCGCACACCTCGCAGAGCGCCTGGGTGAGCAGGAGGTCCGGGTGCAACCTCCGGATGCGATCCTCCAGCAACGTGTAGAGCGGCTCGCCCGACGCGGCGATGGCGCGCACCTGCGCATCCACGATCCCCGGCGCCTCGGTGCCCGAGACCGCCGAGCGCGTGACGCGCAGGCGCGAGGCCACCATCGGCGGATGGTCGCAGGCGTGCGTCACCCCCACGAGGGTCTCGAGGGCGCCGAGTGCCGCGACCATCTCCGTCGCACTCGGCAGCAGCGACACCACGCGCATCAGGTGCGGTCCGGTGGCACCGGGAGCAGGATGAGGACGAGGACGAAGGTCATCAGCCCCACGGCGAGCGTAGAGACCGGTGCGCCGAGGTAGTGCTGCACCACGCCGTAGAGGGCGACGCCCTCGCCGAACGCCCAGCCGATCACCGTCAGCATCCCGCGCGTGGCCGGCGCCGCCGCCTCGGTGCGGGAGCGCAGGAAGAACGCGGCCACGAGCGCCGCGCCAGCGAGGCCGAACAGCGCGTAGCGCATCGTGTCGAGCATTCTCGTGCCGTCGCCGAGCGTCGCCATGCCGTGCGAGCGCTCGTAGACGACGAGCGCCGCGAACGCGGTCACGCCCGTGAGGAGTGCGATCCGGATGATGAAGAGGTGGCGCGACGGCATCGCCTACTTCCGCTCGTACACCGCGCGGCCGCCCACCCAGGTGGAGAGCACGTGCGTGCCGAGGAGCACCTCGGTGGGGACGCGCATGATGTCCTGGTCGAGCACCACGAAGTCGGCATACTTGCCGGCGGTGAGCGAGCCGAGCTCACGCTCCTGGAACGCGGCATAGGCCGGCCAGAGCGACATCGACGCGAGCGCCTCGTCCCGCGTCATGCGCTGCTCCGGGTACCAGCCGCCCGCGGGCCAGCCGCGCGCGTCCTGCCGCGCGACCGCGGCCTCGAACGAGATGAGCGGGTTCACCTGCTCCACGGGGAAGTCGGAGCCGTTCGGGATGATGACGCCCGTCTCGAGGAGTGAACGCCAGGCGTAGGCGCCGCGGAGTCGCGTCTCGCCGAGCCTGTTGCCGGCCCAGTACATGTCGCTGGTCTGGTGCGAGGCCTGCATGGACGGGATCACGCCGAGCTGCGCGAAGCGCGGGATGTCGTCGTAGTTGAGGATCTGCGCATGCTCGATCCGGAATCGGTGGTCCGCGGTGGGCGTGGCCTTGAGCGCCGCCTCGTACGAGTCGAGCACGAGCCGGTTCCCGCGGTCGCCGATGGCGTGGGTGTTCACCTGGAAGCCCGCCTTGAGCGCGTGCGTGGCGACCTCCAGGATGTGCGCGGGCGCGGAGACCAGCAGGCCGCTGGTCTTCGCGTCGTCGGCGTAGGGCTCGAGCAGGGCGGCGCCACGCGAGCCGAGCGCGCCGTCCTGGTAGAGCTTGATGGAACGCACCCAGAGCATGCCGTCGTACATCCCGCTCTGCGGTCCGCGCTTCAGCCAGGCCTCGATCGCGGCGGCGTTGTCGGAGATCATCGCGTAGAGCCGGATGTTCAGGGCCTTCTCGCGGCCGAGCTCCTCGTAGAGCTCCAGCACCTGCGGCGAGGCGCCGGCGTCGTGCACACCGGTGAGGCCCCAGCGGTGCATCTCGTCGATGGCGGCCGAGATCGCGGTCTTGGTCTGCGCGCGTGTCGCCGCGGGGATCGCCCGTTCGACGAGCCCCTGCGCGTTGTCCACGAAGACGCCCGCCGGGTTCCCCTGCGCGTCGCGCTCCACCGAGCCGCCGGTGGGGTCCTTCGTGTCCTTCGTCACGCCCGCCTTCTGCATCGCCATCGCGTTGGCGAGGCCGGCGTGGCCGTCCACCCGCTCGAGGTACACCGGATGGTCGGGCACGGCGCGCGTCAGAGCCTCGTGGGTGGGGAAGCGCGTGTCGCCCCAGTCGTTCTGGTCCCACCCGCGGCCGATCACCCACTCGCCTTTGGGCGTGGTGCGCGCGCGCTCCACCACCCGCGCGATCACCTGCGCGTACGAGGAGGTGCCGGTGAGGTCCACATTGCGGAGCGCCGCACCCAGGCCGGCGACGTGCGCGTGCGCGTCGGTCATGCCGGGAATCACGGTGCGGCCGCCCAGGTCGAGCGTGCGGGTCGCGCTGCCGATCAGTGCGCGCGCCCCCGCCTCGTTGCCGACGAACACCACGCGCCCGCCGCGCACGGCCATCGCCTGCACCACCGGCCGCGCGCCGTCGGCGGTGTAGATGCGGCCGTTGAACACCACCAGGTCGGCGGGCGTGCGGCCCGGCGAGGCATCGCCCGCCGGCTGCGCGGCGACCGAAGGGGCGGCTGCGGATGCAGCGGCGAGGGCGAGCAGCGC
>JAOUHR010000016.1 GCA_029884515.1 Gemmatimonadota bacterium | reverse complement strand
CCGAGGTGAGATGGGAGATGGGCCAGGGGAGGAACAACGCCCCACAGATGGTCAGGCCGCCCGCACGGGCGGCCTCCTCACATCGCACACATCCCGTCTGCCGTTTGACAGCTTTCGGGTTGAGGTGCCCCGCGGCCGCCCGTAGATACCGCGTGTCACCCGACCCGGAGCCAGCCGTGCCAGCCACTGACCTCACCCAGGACTACGCCCGCATCGAGAAGGCGATCCGCTTCCTCGACCGTGAGCGGGCAGCTGCGCCAAGCCTCGCGGAGGCCGCCGCGCATGTGGGGCTCAGCGAGACGCACTTCCAGAAGCTCTTCACGCGCTGGGCGGGGATCAGCCCCAAGCGGTTCCTGCAGCATCGCACGGCCGAGGTCGTGAAGCGGTTGCTGCGCGAGGGGCGGCCGGTGCTCGACGCGAGCTATGAAGCGGGACTGTCGGGTCCTGGGCGGCTGCATGACCTGCTGGTGAACGCCGAGGCGGCCACGCCGGGCGAGGTGCAGCGCGCGGGCGCGGGCGTCACCGTGCAGTACGGATTCCATCCCACGCCCTTCGGCGAGTGCCTGATCGGGGTGACGTCGCGCGGCATCTGCCATCTGGCCTTCGTGCATCCGGTCTCGCGACGCGAGGCGCTCGAGCGCCTGCGGAAGGAGTGGTCGGAGGCGGAACTGAAGGCTGACCAGGATGCCACACGCGAATCGGCGGCGAAGGCGTTCCCGCCCCCGGGCGCCGCAGGGCGGCCGGCGCTCGCGCTGCACGTGAAGGGCACGAACTTCCAGCTGAAGGTGTGGCGCGCACTGCTCGAGATCCCGCCGGGTGCGGTCACGACGTACGGCGACCTCGCGACCCGCGTCGGCAACCCAATGGCATCGCGGGCGGTGGGCACCGCGGTGGGGAGCAATCCGGTGAGCTACCTCATCCCCTGCCATCGCGTGATCCGCTCCACGGGCGAACTGGGCGGGTACGCCTGGGGACCGGACCGCAAGCGCGTGATGCTCGCGCTCGAATGCGGTGGCCGATCCGGGGACAGGGTGGGAGGCCGCGAGCACAGTAGCCGCACACTTCCCTCCTCACACCTCCCACCCGTCGTTACGCCGCCTGCGCGTACGCCAGCGACACCGCCCGCCGCGCGCCGCGCTTCAGCTGCCGGTGCACGGCACGCGCGAACCGCATGAAGTTCTGGCCGGCCACCGGGTAGCGCGCGAAGAACTCCGTGGGGAGGAGCGCGCCCTTCATCTGATTGCACGGCTGGCACGCGGCGACGAGGTTGCCCGGCAGGTGGCTCCCGCCGCGCGAGAGCGGGATCACGTGATCCAGGGTGGCGTTCGCGAGTCCGAGGGCGGATCCGCAATAGACGCAACGACGTCCACAATCCCGAAAGGTCGCGCGCTTGACCTGGCGCTTGTGCTGCTGGTGCTGCAGGCGGCGAGCGTGGCGGGATAGCCCGCGCGGGGCGCGGGCGAGAGCGACGTGGTGGACGCACCGAAATGACATCGAGCCTCGCCGGAAATGACGACACCCCGCTGCGGGGCGAGGTGCCCGAGCGGGGTGTGGTCGATGAGGAGGAGGCGCCAGACCGCAGTCGCCGTCAGCGACTGGAGGATGCGGGGCGGTAGTGGCTGTCCGTACGTGCCGGTCACAGGCCTCCCATGGTGGGCGGCGATTCCGATCGCGCCGCCCTTCGAGAGAATTGACGCGCGTATGAGTGCCGCGTCACGTGATTGCGCGCAAGGCGTCTCTGGAAAGCCGACTATTTGTGATGTGCTGCCTGGCACGCCGTGGCCGGCTCCGGACTCCCCTCCGGACTCCCCAGGCGGAACCCGCTCAGGGCTCGCGCGTGAGCAGCGTGTTCCTCTCCGAGCGGACCTCGCGGCCCAGGCGATCGAGCTGCCGGAGCGCCGTGTCGCCCAGCACGCGGAAGCGGCGCGTCTCGCCGGCGCGTGCGGGCGAGAGCATCAGCATGCGCGGACCAGCGGGATCGGTCGCATCGGCGAGCGAGGCCCATTTGCCGGTCGAACGGTACGTGCGATCCCCGTCCCGCGTTCCGCGATACGTCTCCTCGAGCAGGAACGAGTCGCCCTTGAAGAGCGAGACGCGCGTGAGGATGCCGGCGCAGTCGATGCACCCGAGCACCCCCGTGTAGCGCGTCGGCGACGCCAAGGCCGCATCGGCCGCGTCCTTCGTCGCACCGCCGCACGCGAAGGCGAAGGCGCAGAGCGCGAGCGCACGGAAGGTGCGTGGGCGGGAAGGGCGAGACTGGGAGCGCGACTGTCGCATGGCATCGATCCTGACGGGGACATGGCCAAGGTAACGCGAACCGCCGGGCATGCGAGCGGGAAGCGGCGCGCCGAGTGCGCAACCGGGCGCGGAAGCGTACGACCCAGCACGCGATCCGCGAAGGCCGCCCGCACGGGCATCCTCCTCCCATCTCACACCTCACCTCTGCGGTTCATGCTAACTTTCCGACGTTCCGGGCCTCCCGCGCCCCCGAGTCCCCAAGCCCCGCCCGCCCATGGCCACATCCGCCAAGGCCCGCCGCTCGACCCACGGCCTCTCCAAGGACCAGCTCGTCGCGGCGTATCGCACGATGCTCCTCTCGCGCCGCCTGGACGACAAGGAGATCCAGCTCAAGCGCCAGAACAAGATCTTCTTCCAGATCTCCGGGGCCGGACACGAGGCGGTGCTCACCGCGGCGGGCATGGTGCTCAAGCCGTCGTACGACTGGTTCTACATGTACTACCGCGACCGCGCGCTCTGCCTGCAGCTCGGGATGACGCCGGCCGAGATGCTCTACTCGGCGGTGGGCGCGGCCATCGACCCCAACTCGGGCGGCCGGCAGATGCCGTCGCACTGGGGGCACAAGAGACTCAACATCGTCTCAACCTCTTCGCCGACCGGAACCCAGTTCCTGCAGGCCTGCGGCTCGGCCGAAGCGTCGCTGCGCGCCAAGCTGCTCGGCATCACCGAGGGGTTCGGCAAGGATGAGGTGGTTTTCGTCTCCACCGGCGACGGCACCACGTCGGAAGGCGAGTTCTGGGAGTCACTCAACTCGGCGTCCAACCTCAAGCTGCCGGTGGTCTACCTCGTCGAGGACAACGGCTACGCGATCTCGGTGCCGGTGGAGGTGAACACGGCCGGCGGCTCGATCTCCAAGCTCGTGACCGGCTTCCCCGGCCTCTTCATCCAGGAGGTGGACGGGTGCGACTTGCTCGCGTCCTATGAAGTGATGCAGAAGGCCGTCGCCTACGCGCGGGAGCGGAAAGGTCCGGCGCTGGTGCACGCGAAGGTGATCCGCCCCTATTCGCACTCGCTCTCGGACGACGAGGTGATGTACCGCCCGGACGCCGAGCGCGCGGCCGACGCGGCCCGCGACCCGCTGACGACGTTCCCGCAGTGGCTCGTCGAGGAGGGCCATGCCACGGACGCCGAGCTCGCGAAGATGCTCGAGGAGGTGGACGCCGAGGTGCTCGCCGCCACGGACGACGCCCTCGAGCAGCCGCAGCCTGATCCCTCGACGGTGCCTTGGGCCGTCTACTCGCCCGACGTGGACCCGACGAGCGAGCAATTCGACACCGAGGACGATCCACAGTCGTCGGGCCAACCGACCACGATGGTGGACCTGCTCAACGCCTGCATGAAGGACGAGATGCGGCGCGACGAGCGGATCGTGATGTTCGGCGAGGACGTCGCGGACGCCTCGCGCGAGGAGAACCTCGACAAGGTCAAGGGCAAGGGCGGCGTGTTCAAGGTGACGTGGGGACTGCAGAAAGAGTTCGGCAGCACGCGCGTCTACAACTCGCCGCTCGCCGAGGCGAACATCATCGGCCGGGCGATCGGGATGGCGCTCCGCGGCTTCAAGCCGGTGGTCGAGATCCAGTTCTTCGATTACATCTGGCCCGCGTACATGCAGCTCCGCGACGAACTCGCGACGATGCGCTGGCGCTCGAACAACCATTTCGCGGCGCCGGTGGTGGTGCGCACCACGTACGGCGGCTACATCCGCGGCGCGATCTACCACTCGCAGACGGGCGCCTCGCTCTTCACGCACTGCCCGGGGCTCCGCGTCGTCTGCCCGAGCTCGGCGCTCGACGCCAACGGCCTCCTGCGCACCGCGATCCGCTGCGAGGACCCGGTGATCTTCCTCGAGCACAAGCACCTCTACCGCCAGACGTACAACAAGGGCGTGTATCCGGGCGCGAACTTCATGATCCCGTTCGGCAAGGCGACGGTGCTCAAGGAAGGGACGGACATCACGCTCGTGACCTACGGCGCGACAGTGCAGCGCGCGCTGGTGGCGGCGAACCAGGTGCAGGAGGAGCGCGGACTCTCGGTGGAGGTCATCGACCTGCGCACGCTCTCCCCGTGGGACAAGGAGGCGGTGTACACCTCGGTGAAGAAGACCGGGCGCGTGATCGTGGCGTACGAGGACTCGCTCTCGTGGGGCTACGGCGCGGAGATCGCGGCGCGCATCGCCGACGACTGCTTCGCCTGGCTCGACGCGCCGGTCAAGCGGGTGGCGAGCACCGACACCTTCGTCGGCTACGCGCCCTCGCTCGAGGACGCGACGCTGCCGCAGATCGCGACCTTCGTGGCGGCGTACGAGGACATCGCGAAGTTCTGACCGACCGCCCCGCGCGCGGGACGCCGCGCCCGGGTGGGGCGCGCTACTTCGCCTCGAACACCACGGTGCCGCCCACCACCGTGAGCAGCACCTTGGCGTCGCGGATCGTCTCCGGCGGGATGCGCGTGAGGTCGCGGTCGATCATCACCAGGTCGGCGAGCATCCCGGCCTTGAGCACACCGCGATCCCGCTCGGCGAACCCTGCGTACGCCGCGCCCGACGTGTACCCCCGCAACGCCTCCTCGACGGTGATCCTCTGCCCGGGCACCCATCCACCGGGGTGCTCGTCGTCGAGCGTGCGGCGCGTGACTGCGGCGTAGATCCCCTCGAGCGGCGTCGGCGGCGCCACGAACCAGTCCGAGCCGAACGCCAGCGTCGCCCCCGCGTCCAGCATCGACCGGAATGCGTAGGTGCCCTTCGCGCGCTCGGGGCCGATCACCGCGTCGGCCCAGCGCCCATCGTCGATTGCGTGATAGGGCTGCATCGACGCGATCACGTGCAACTGGGCGAACCGCGCGAAGTCGCCCGGCGCCACGTGCTGCGCGTGCTCGATGCGGAACCGGCGGTCGCGCGGTCCGTTCTCGCGCTCGACGCGCGCGAAGATGTCGAGCTGGTCGCGGATGGCGCGGTCGCCGATCGCGTGGACCATCACCTGCAGCCCTTCGGCGTCCGCGGCCTTGATGGCGGTGTAGCGCGCCTCGCTCGTGGTGACGAAGAATCCGCGGTCGTTCGGCGCGTCGGTGAAGGGCTCGAGGAAGGCGGCGGTGTGCGACCCGAGCGAGCCGTCCACGAACGCCTTGAGCCCTCCCCAGCGGAGCCAGCCATCGCCGAAACCGTTCGCCTTCACGTAACCGGCGAGCCGCGCCCAGCTGCTGAGCGGCACCGCTGCGTAGATGCGCGTCCGGAGCCGTCCCGCCCGCTCCGCGCGCTGGAAGGCGGCGAAGTCGTCCCAGGTGCCCATGTTGTGCACGCCCGTCACGCCCTGCGCGGCGACGTACGCCATCGCCGCGTCGAGCGCGCGGTCGGTGAGTTCCGCGCCCGGCGCCGGCTGCACTCGGTCCACCAGCCCCATCGCGTTGTCCTTGAGGACACCGGTGGGCTCCCCCGCCGCATCCCGCACGATCTCCCCGCCGCCGACGTTCGCCGTGGCGCGCGTGACGCCCGCCAGCCGCAGCGTGGCGCCGTTCGCGAGCGCCATGTGGCCGTCGAGCCGGTTCACGAACACCGGATGGTCGGGCGTTACCGAGTCGATCCACGCCCGCGCCGGCAACTCGCCGCCCCAGTTCGTGTGGTCCCAGTCGCCGCCGGTGATCCAGGTGCCCTTGGGCACGGTGGCCGCAAAGGCCTTGATGCGGGCGACGAACTCCTCGCGCGTCCGCGCGTCGCGCAGCTGCACCGAGCTGAGGCGGAACCCGCCGTCCACGAAGTGCACGTGCGAGTCGATGAACCCCGGGACCACCATCGCGCCCTTGGCGTCGATCACCCGCGCCGCGCCAGCGAGCTTCCGGATCTCGGCGCTCGACCCCACGGCGGCGATGCGGTCGCCCTCGACCGCGACGGCGTCCACCCAGGGCCGGCGGGGGTCGCCCGTCCAGACGCGGGCGTTGACGATCACGAAGCTCACGGCCATGGAGGCAATCGCCAGGTGACGCAGCATCGCGCGCTCCCGGCGCGCTAGGCGCGCCGTTCGACGGCGTCGCGGACGTCGAGCAGGATCTCGAGGTAGAGCTGCTCGCGACGGTAGGCGAAGTCGAGGGTCGCCATCTGCTTGTCGTCGTCGTCGGCCTTCGCACGCTTGAAGGCCTCGGAGTACATCTCCTCGAGGTTCGCGAGGATGCGTTCGCGGGAACGGGACATGGGGATCTTCTCCAGTGCGGCGAGGGTCAGCCGGGGCGGCTCGAGGGGCGCCACGCCGGATGACTTGGGCGTGTCGAGGAGGTACTTGCGTGCGGCGCCGAGGAAGTGCCGGCGCGCGTCGAAGGCGTCGGTCATCGTGAGCGAATCGTAGTGGGGGCCGTGGACGCCAGCAACTAACCCGCCACCGGGTCGAGGCGATGGAACACCGCCTCGCGCACCTCGCGGCCATCGCGCAGGTGCTCCACCACGATCCGCTCGAGCACCTCGGGCGTGACGCCGCCGTACCAGACGCCCTCCGGATAGACCGCCACGATCGGTCCGCCGCCGCAGACGCCCAGGCAGGGCGCCTCCGACCGCTTCACCCGCCGCGGCCCGAAGAGGAGCTCCTCGCGCTGCAGGAGCGCGGCGAGCTGCGCGTAGAGGGCGCGCCCCTTCCGCCCGGTGGAACAGAAGCCCCCCGTGCAGACCAGCACGTGGCGCGCATAGGGCTCCATCACCGGCACCAGCGACTCGGGATTCGACACGCGCGGCGCCTCAGTCCTTCGGCAGCTTGTTGTCGCCCGGCGGCGCGACGTAGCGGAGCGATTCCACCGGACGGCCGTGGAGCAGGTGCTGGCCGAGGATCCGCCTGGCGCCCTCGACGTCGACACCCGCGTACCAGGTGTCCTCGGGGTAGACGACGACCATCACGCCGTGGCCGCACTGGCTCATGCATCCGCTCGCGTTGATGCGGACACGTCCCTTGAGTCCGGCCTCCTTCACCCCCTCGCGCAGGCACTTGAACACGCCTTCGGAGTCCTGCGTGACGCAGGTCTTGCCGGTGGTGCACACGAACACGTGCTTCTCGTACTGACCCATGGAATGCAGGCGGGGAGTGGGGGCGGCGTGCGATCTCGCGCGCTCGGCGCTGCCGTACATTAGCGGAATGCCGACGCCGGAGGGGTGCTTCGCGGCGGAAACCGTCCGTCAGGCTGCGCATCGGATGAGAGCCCTGCGGCTCACGAGGGTAGATTCCTCCCATGACCATCAAGGACCCCAGCACCGAGATCGCCGCGAAGGGCTACGCCCACGCCGAGAAACTGGTCTCCACCGCGTGGCTCGCCGCACACCTCGACGAGCCATCCCTCCGGGTCCTCGAGAGTGACGAGGACGTGCTCCTCTATGACATGGGGCACATCCCGGGCGCGCAGAAGATCGACTGGCACGCCGACCTGAACGACCCGGTCGAGCGCGACTACGTCTCATCCGCATGCTTCCAGGAGCTGCTCCGTGCGCGCGGCATCGACGAAACGACGCCGGTGATCCTCTACGGCGACAAGGGCAACTGGTGGGCGGCGTACGCGCTCTGGGTGTTCGAGCTGTTCGGCTTCACGAACGCGCGGCTCCTCGACGGCGGCCGCGCGAAGTGGGAGGCCGAGGGCCGCCCGATGGTGACCGATGTGCCGCGGCCCGCACCGAGTGCGTACAAGGCGCCGCCGCGGAACGACGCGCGCATCCGTGCCTTCATGTCCGACGTGCGCGCGCACCAACAGGCGAAGGGCGCGCTGATCGACGTGCGCTCACTCCCGGAGTACACGGGCGAGCGCACGCACATGCCGGACTACCCGCAGGAAGGGACCCTGCGCGGCGGGCACATCCCGGGTGCCAGGAGCGTGCCCTGGGGTCGCGCGGCGAACGCCGACGGCTCGTTCAAGTCCGCGGCAGAGCTGCGCGCGATCTACGAGGGCGAGGCGGGCCTCGCGCCGGCGCAGGACGTGGTGACCTACTGCCGGATCGGCGAGCGCTCCTCGCACACCTGGTTCGTGCTCACCTACCTGCTGGGCTATCCGAAGGTGAAGAACTACGACGGCAGCTGGACCGAGTGGGGCAATGCCGTGCAATCACCCATCAAGACGGGGAGTGAACCGTGACCGGAGCAGCGCCGAGGAAGGAGAATCGGGTGGTGGTCCGCTGGGATGGCGACCATCGGTTCGACGCGAGCCGGCTGGGGAGCCAGCACACGATCCGCATCGACGCGGACGCCAGCACGGGCCCGGGGCCGGTCGACGCGCTGCTCTGTGCGCTCGCCTCGTGCACGGCGGTGGACGTCGTGGACATCATGGCCAAGTGTCGCACGCCGGTGGAGGGGCTGACCATCGACGTGCACGGCGAGCGCGCCACAACCACGCCTGCGCGGCTCACGCGCGTGGTGCTGGCCTACCGGATGCGCGGCACGGGGATCGAGCGCGACCACGCGCTGCGTGCGATCGAGCTGGCCGTCACGAAGTACTGCTCGGTGCGCGACTCGCTCGACCCCAAGCTGCCGGTGGAGTGGACGCTCACGCTCGAGGAGTAGCCGCGCTGCGCAGTCGCGTCAGCGCCTGATCTCGCGAAGCAGGTGCGCGAGTTCCGGGAGCAGGATGCGCTGCAGCGCGAGGTCCACCGCGGCACGAGACCCCGGGAGCGACACCACGAGCTTTCCGCGCGCGCTCCCGGCCGCCGCGCGCGAGAGGATCGCCGCGGTGCCGACCTGCTCCTGGTAGCCGAGCATCCGGAAGAGCTCGCCGAACCCGGGGATCGCCTTGTCGAACAGGGGGGTGAGCGCCTCGATCGTGCGGTCGCGTGAACTGAGTCCGGTGCCGCCGGTGACGATGATGACATCGAGGTCCTCCCGGGCGAGCCAGCCGCGGACGAGTGCGCGCACGCGCGGCTCCTCGTTCGGCAGGAGGGCGAGGTCCACCACCTCGTGTCCGGCGCTCGTGAGCGCCGTGCCGATCGAGGGGCCGGACTCGTCCGTCTCGAGTGTACGGGAATCACTGACGGTGAGCACTGCACAGCGCAGGTGCTCGAAACGCTTGGCGTCGGCGCGGTGCGCGCGCGTGCCCTCGGGGAGTTCGCTCACCCGTTTCTCGTTCCGCTGGGAAGATGCATACATTAAGAAGTATGTGCGCCGGAGTCGGTGCCGCACACCCACCACTTGGAGGATGTCCGATGGCTGTTTCGCGTACCATTGCTCCCGTCATCACTTCGTTCGCCCTGGTCCTCGCTGCCGCATGCGGCGGAAGCAAGGACGCCGCTCCTGCGAACAACGCAGCCTCGGCCGCCGCGGGTGCGCCAGCGGCCGCTTCCACGGTCGCCTCGGCCGCCGGTGCCGCCACCGACTCGATCGGCAAGCAGGTGTTCATGACCTGCACCACCTGCCACCAAGCCAACGGCCAGGGCATCGCAGGGACCTATCCGCCGCTCGCCGGATCGAAGATCGCCACCGGTCCCGTCGAACTGCCAATCGCCATCGTGCTGCACGGCCTCAACGGCCCGATCACGGTCGAGGGGAAGACCTTCAACAACGTGATGACACCGTGGGGGCCCGTGTTCAACGACACGCAGATCGCGGCGGTGCTGACCTACGTGCGTTCGCAGTGGGGGAACAGCGCCGGACCGGTGACGGCGGCGCAGGTCGCGGCCGTGCGCGAGAAGACGAAGTCGCGCACCACGATGTGGACCTGGCCGGAACTGCAGGCATTCAAGTTCTGATCCACAGCGGGACGAGGCGGGACATTCCGCCTCGTCCTGCCTGCCGTCCCCCGCTCGCCGCCCGCATCGCGCCGGGCGGCGAGCGGGGCGTTTCTGGGACCTAGGAGCCCGCGGCCTCCGTCCATCCGGCGTGGCGCAGCGCGTCGCGAACGCGTGCCCTGAGCGTCGCGGGACAGACCTCCGCCGCACGCGCCGCCTGCACTGCCGCGAGGAACCGCCGCTCGAAGCCGGCTTCGTCGAAGCAGTGCCCGCACTTCTCGAGGTGCTGCCGGATCCGCACCTCCGTCTCCGGCCCCAGCTCGCCGTCAAGGAAGTCGAAGAGGCGATCCATCGCACCGGCGCAGTCCATCGCCGCTGCCCCCGTCCGGTCGTCCGACCCGTGACCGTGGTTCATTCGGTGCTCCTGACTGGTGCGGTGGGCTGCGGGATCAGGCCCGAGTCGATGGCGTGCTGCATCAGCTTCTCCTGCAGCAGCTTGCGCCCGCGGAAGAGGCGCGAACGCACGGTGCCGATGGGCACCTCGAGCACCTCCGCGGTCGATTCGTACGACTGGTCCTCGAGGTCGACGAGCACCACCACGGCGCGATACGGTTCCGGCAACTCCGCCAGCGCGGTCGAGATCGCGGGCCCGAGATCGGCGCGTTCGAGGATCGTATCGAGACCGCCGCGCGACCACGCCTCGCGCGCCAGCGCGGCGTCCACGATCTCCGCGCCATCGTCGTCGAGCGTGACCTCGCGCTTCCCCTTCTCGCGTGACCGCAGGAACACGTTCCGCGCGATGGTGAAGAGCCACCGGCGCACATCGGTGCCCGTCTCGAACGTGTGCCAGGAACGGAATGCGCGCAGGTAGGTCTCCTGCACCACGTCCTCCGCATCAACCTCGTCACGCGTGAGCGAGCGCGCGAAGCGGTACACGTCATCGATCGCGGTGAGGGCGACGGCGCTGAAGGCGGCGTGTGCGTCCGGGGGCGGCTCGGTGGTCACATTGTCAAGTTCTCCTGCCGGGCGCCTGAACGAAAGGTTCGCGCCAGCGGCGGGACTTGCCTCGACGGCGCGCAGGCGGAGCTTTCCCCGCATGGACATCGCCGACCTGCGCGAGGAGTACCGCCGCGAGACCCTGGACGAGCGGGCGATCGCGGCCGATCCGCTCGAGCAGTTCCAGCGCTGGTTCGCGCAGGCGCGCGAGGCCGGCTCGCTCGAGCCGAACGCGATGGCGCTCGCCACCGCTGATGCGGACGGCCACCCGAACGTGCGGATGGTGCTGCTCAAGGAAGCCGACGCACGCGGCTTCGTGTTCTTCACGGACTATCGCAGCCGGAAGGGCGAGGAACTCGGCCAGAATGCGCACGCCGCGCTCTGCTTCTGGTGGGGGCTGCTCGAGCGGCAGGTGCGCATCGTTGGTGCCGTCACGCGCGTGGGCGCGGAAGAGTCGGCGGCGTACTACCGCACGCGGCCCCGCGGCAGCCGGCTTGGCGCCTGGGTGTCGTCGCAGAGTGCGGTGATCGACGGCCGCGCGGGACTCGAGCGGCGCTTCGTGGAACTCGAGGCGAAACATCCGGGTGACGACATCCCGTTGCCGTCGCACTGGGGTGGGTTCCGCGTGGCGCCCGCGTCGTACGAGTTCTGGCAGGGCCGGCCGAGCCGGCTGCACGACCGGATCCGCTACCGCGCGACGCCCGGCGGCTGGGCAGTGGAGCGGCTCAGCCCGTAGCGGTCTCGCGTCACCATTCGCGTTCGGCCTCCGCGAGTTCGCCGCGCAGCTTGAGGTAGCTCTCGTGCCGGCCGCGATCCACCTTGCCCTCGCCGATCGCGCGCCGCACCGCGCATTCGGGTTCGCTGTCGTGCTGGCAATCCTGGAAGCGGCACTCGCCGAGGTACGGGCGAAACTCCGGGTAACACTGGTCGAGTGAGCCGGCGGGCAGGCCCCACATCCCGACCTCGCGCAAGCCGGGCGTGTCCACGAGGTAGCCCTCGTCGCCGTCGGGGAGCGGGATGAGCTTCGCGCCCACGGTGGTGTGCCGCCCCTTGTTGACCGACGCCGAGATCTCCTGCGTGCGGAGCGCGAGTCCCGGATGGAGCGCGTTGAGCAGCGACGACTTCCCGGCGCCGGAGGGCCCGGTGACGGCAGTGACCTTCCCGTGGAGCTCGGCGCGCATCTCCTCGAGGCCGTCGCCGCGCTTGGCGCTGGTGCGGTGCACGCGGTAGCCGGCGCGCAGGTAGGGGCCGATGAGCGCGTCGACCGCGTCGGGGGTCGCGACCAGGTCCACCTTGTTGACGACGAGATGCGCCTCGAGGTCGTTCGCCTCGCAGATCACGAGGAATCGGTCGATCATGCGCGGGTGGGGCTCGGGGTTCGCCGCGGCGAAGACGACGAGCACCTGGTCGACGTTCGCGGCGAGGATGCGCTCGCCGCGCCGGCCTCCCGGCTCGCGCCGCGCGAGCACGCCACGCCGCGGCTCGATGCCCGTGATGCGCCAGCCCGCGCCGCGCTCCTCCGGCTCCACGATGACGTGATCGCCCACCGCGAGTTTCAGGTTCCCGCGCTCCTCCTGCTTGAGTCGGCCGGCGAGCGAGGCTTCGCGCTCCTCACCGTCCGGCGACCGGACCTTCCAGATGCCACCCGTGCCTTCCACGACGATCGTGCGGACGCCGCCGACATCCCCCACGTCGCTCATGCGTTCGCCCCGGCGGCATCCGCATCGGTCGCCGTGGCACGGCGTGCGCGGATCAGGTCCTCGAGCAGCGCCTGCACGCGCTCGATGGGCCACGTGCCTAGCGCCTGCGTGGCGGACTCGCGATCAGCACCCCACGTAAGCGAGTCGGACTCGAGGTGCCCAGCCACGCCCTGCTCCCCCATGCGCGTCCACTGCATGAAGAGGAAGAACGCGCCGTAGGCCTGCGCGCCGTCGCCGGCGCGCTCGGTGAGGATCTCCACGCTGTAGGACATCCCGTCGCTCCCTTCCAGCGCGGCGGGGCGCGCGTGCACGGACGCGTAGCCACCGATGGTGCGCTCGTCACCCTTGGAGTGGTCGGGCGGGAGGAACCGGCTCATCCGTGCTGCACGCGATCAGCGTGGAAGCGGGATGTCGGCGAGCGCACGACGCACCGCGTGCCGTGCCCCGACCGCGAGCGCGGCGTCGAAGACGTTCCAGGTGGTGAGCCCGTCGTCGCTCTGCGGCTCGAGCAGGATGAGCGCGAGGAGGGCGAGCGGCTGGTCCGCGGGGACGATCCACGCGCCGGGAGCGAGTGCGAGCGCCTCCGCAGTCCAATGCCCCTCGAGGCGCACCTCCTGGTGGCCTTGGAAGGGGCGCGGAGCCTTGATGAGCGAATCCACCACGAAGGCCTCACCGGCGCCCCGCCACGCCGCGCCGAGCCGGCGCACCACGATGCCGTGCGCGAGGAGCCGGTCGACCGCGTCCGTCATCGCTGCGTCGAGCACCCACGCGCGCGGCAAGGTCTGCGTAAGCGTGGCCTCGAAGCGGTCGAACACCGGCATCGTGACGGCCGTGAAGGTGTGCGTGCGACGGAAGCCCGCGCGCACGCCGGCCTCGTGACGCACGGTGTCCCCCATCGCCCGGAGCGGCTCGACGAGCACTGGTGCGGAGAAGGGCGCGGTGGTCATCCGCGCGCGGAT